>NZ_JACFQM010000048.1:0-225 GCF_016101465.1 Snodgrassella sp. M0110
GAGTAAATCTACCTATATCCGGATCATAATACCTGAAAGTATTGTAATGTAAGCCGGTTTCTCTGTCTAAATATTGTCCCTGATACCTCAGGTTCTGTTGTATCTCTTTATGAGCAATCTCCTGTATCGGTTTGCCCCATAGCTGATATGAGCATTCCCAGACGATTTCACCGGCTTCATCCGTCAGCTCCTCCGGCATGCCGTTCAGGTCGGTATGGAAGTAGT
>NZ_JACFQM010000049.1:0-206 GCF_016101465.1 Snodgrassella sp. M0110
TTACTTGACTGTAAAACTCTCACTCTTACCGAACTTGGCCGTAACCTGCCAACCAAAGCGAGAACAAAACATAACATCAAACGAATCGACCGATTGTTAGGTAATCGTCACCTCCACAAAGAGCGACTCGCTGTATACCGTTGGCATGCTAGCTTTATCTGTTCGGGCAATACGATGCCCATTGTACTTGTTGACTGGTCTGATAT
>NZ_JACFQM010000007.1:0-104694 GCF_016101465.1 Snodgrassella sp. M0110
CCAGCGGTATTGTAATAGAAATGGGTGATGGAGCCGGAACAGTCTACATGCTGGATAAGCTGGCCGTTTTCGTTCCAGCGCAGGTATTTGTTGCCGCCGCGTACATCGGTGATACAGACAACCTGGCCGTGTCGGTCGTACTGGTAACGGGTATGCTGCTGTAACGGGTCGGTAACGGTGAGCAGGTTACCGCGCTCGTCGTAGTAATAGCGCCAGCTGCTGCCGTCGGGGTCGACGCTGATGGTCGGCAACGCCCAGTGCGGCAACCACTGGGTCTGGGTAGTTCTGCCCAGTGGGTCGATTTCTGCAGTTTCGCGTCCTTGTTCATCATAGCTGTAGCGCCATTGTCCCCCCTGCGGATCGGTCATGCAGACCAGCTGCTCATATTCATTCCATTCAAATTCGGTGGTCTGACCAAGGGCATCGGTGTAGCGGGTAATCTGGTAAATTTCATTCCAGTAATGTTCGCTAACACGACCCAGGCTGTCCTCTACTGTGGTCAGGCGTTTATCTAAATCATAATGGAAACGATAGTCTTCCTGTCGCTGACCGTCGGCTTCGCTCCAGTGCCGGGTTACCCGCCATGCAGTCTCTGCCGCTGCTGTGCTGAAGTAGCTCCACTGATAATAACACTGTAAGCCTGTGGGCAGGCGGTGGTAGGTCATGCGCCGGTCGCTGTTGTAGGCAAATTCGCGGGTCTGGCGGTTTTCGGCATCAAAGACCTGTTGCAAATCACCCTGTTCGGTGTACTGGTAACGGTTCAATAAGCGGCTGCTGCCGTCGCTCAGCTCTTGCCGGATTTCGGTCACGCGCTGCGGATGGCGCTGATCCTGATAGTGCAGGCTGATGCGGGCGGCGTTGTCGTTATCGGCAATTTCGACGATGCGGCTACGGGAATCGCGGTAGATAAGTAACTGGTTGTCGTTACGGTCCTGCAGCATGCTAAGCAGCAGACGTCTGGGGTTGTTGGGATCAGGTTCGAACAGGCGGTAGAGGCCGTCATCATCTTCAATTACCCAGCGGTCCTGCTCGCCACGATAGATGGATAGATTTTCGTTAAGACCACGCATATTCTCACCCGGCTGCATGGGCTCGATTTCCAGCCGCCTACCTTGTTCGTCGGTAAAGACGGCGGCGCAGGAACCGTCGGGCTGCGGGTCGATTTCCATTTCGATTTCATAGTCAATACTCCAGCCGGCACCGAACATGTTGTGGGTGCGGGTGTCGACGCTGCTGTAGAAACGCTGCCATTCGAATGGCAGGTGAACCGGCAGGGAGAAGTCCAGTTCTTCGGGGCCGCCAAGCATTTTGGCACCGGTTGGCAAGTGGACGGGATTACCTTTATTCAGAGCTGCTGCTATTTTGGATCCAGTATAGCTAGCGGCAGAATCGAGCATAAATCCCAGCCCGAAACAACCAAATGAACTACAGATTTTTTTGCGATTAAAAACTAATGTAGCTAAAGAAATTAACTGGCCTATAGGATGTTTACCGCTTCTGATTTCACGTACGACAACCGATTCACCCCCGATGCGTACATTATTAGAAACTTTGATACCACCTTCACAATCATCAGTGACTTTGGCTTCGCAGGTACTGCGGTCATTGCTGCGTACCGCCGGCTGGTTGTTGATGTAGACTTTTTTAGAACCTTCGGCCAGATATTCAGGTGAGGAAACAGGGGAAGGATGTTTGGCACAGGTAATGGTATCTTCGTTTTGAGGTATCACCGGTTGCTGTGGTGAAGCTACGGTTGGCCGCATGAATTCCTGAGCAGCTTTTGTGATTGACTGTACAGGATTTTCACCGAAATTCTTTAAGATGTTTTTTGCGGTATCGATAAAGCTTTCAGGTTGTTCAGGTTCGCCGGCAACTTCTTCAATTAAAATACCCGCAGCCCGGGCTGCCGGTTTACTATTGGTATGAGTATTGGCTGAACCTGTAAAAATTATTCCGTCTTCCACCGGCGGAAATAGCCCGCTGACTGCATCTGCCAAATCTGATATGACAGAACCAAGCCCGGATAGTTGAACGGCTACTCCGACCAAAGTAGACACTATCAAACCACCGGGTATCAAACTTATAGCTCCGTAACAAGCGAGCTCGACTGCTGCGCCTGCTATATCAGCCCATATTGAAGTATGTAAAAGAATATCATCCTTCCTGGCAGCCCAGTATGCTTCCCCCATAGCCGCATCCTTTTTTTAATTGAGTATTTATCGCTGAGAATATTACATTTAAATAGTTGAATTCTAATAAGTAATATTATATTATTTTTTTACTATAAATTACATATATAATTATTATGTTTTATGTTGTATTTTTTTGTATATTATTAAAATAATATGAAAATAATTTTAATCAATTCCAATTTAATTACAAACACCATAAAATTACTCATTTAAATAACATATCTATTGAAATTTATTATTTTTTATGTTTAATTTTTCAATAGTAAATAAAAAAACAGAAAGCGGAATTTAATGAAGAAAAACATATTATTTTTAACATTATTATTTTCTGCAGTTGCATGGGCTGAATTTATTCATCCGATGGATTACGATGGTTCTCAGGGACAGAAAAAAACAGTAAAACAATTTATTAAACAGCAGGTACAGCGTGATTATTGTCAGGAATTGAATATTTGTAATAAATCTGCTCTGCGTAAAATGGAAAAGAAAAATTTCCGGGCATTTATGAAGGCAACGCATGCAACTGACAGAAAAGTCATGGATGAAGCGATTGACCATTGTATGCATTATATGGATATGTGCGAATATTCTATTATTGAACTTAAATATTCAGATATTAAGAAATCTGAAAATTAAACCAAGCTAATAAACAAAACCTGACTTGCTTTATTATGCTACTAATCTGGTTAGCAAACTGTATATAAAGTAATCAGATTAACAATTTAAGTTGCAGCTATCTGTTTTAATTGTCCTATTCTCTTTAGCCAACTTAATTTATTCTTAATTAAGTTATTTCTTTTATTATTTTTACATTGAATAACTTAGCTCTGGTATGACTGCCTGCTTTATCGCGCTACTATGAAAAAGCCAAATACTTGATTTTCAGGCCAACTATGGAGGCAAACATGAAATTTATTGAACAGTTTAAAGCTTTTTTATTACGAGGCAATGTCATTGATCTGGCTGTCGGTATGGTAGTGGGTACTGCTTTTACTAATATGGTGAAATCACTGGTAGATAATGTCATTATGCCACCAATTGGCCTGCTGATTGGCGGGGTAGATTTTTCCAATTTATTTATTACTTTACGCAGTGGCTCTAAATATCCGGGCCCGTATGAAACATTGGGGGCGGCACAGGCTGCTGGTGCGGTAACACTCAATATTGGTTTATTCATCAATACTGTTATTAGTTTAGTAATCATTGGATTTGCGATTTTTTTGGTTGTCAAAGGAATCGACAAACTGCATAAAAGCCCTGCACCAAAAGCCACCACAAAACAGTGCCCGCAATGCTGTACTGATATTCCGATTCAGGCAAAACGCTGCCCGAACTGCACATCCGAGTTAAATTAATTTAAAACAATATTTTGTTTTAAAACGTGGTGTACACTACAAGTTATCAAACAAAATCTGAGTTTTTGAGACAATTGAAAAAAGCTACAAATTACCTGTAGCTTTTTTTGCGCCAGCGAATTATATATATATTTTCAGGCAGGCAATGGATAAGTGTGCGTATTAAATATTTACTCAATATGCCACAGAAAATAATTTAAACTTACAGGAATAACAATGCAAAATAGCCCGACTCCGTTTTATAACCCTTTATTAAGCTATGAAGATAATTATCATCAAGGGCCTTTCGGTGATTTCAGAAATTTAAATGTATCTGCTGATATTCAAAGCCAGCCTGAGCGTTTTCTGAATATGGAGGTTAATTTACCTTTTGGTATTCCTGCCGGCCCTTTGTTAAATGCAAATTTTATTCGGGCTGCATTTAAGCATGGTTTTGATTTATGTGTTTATAAAACTGTCCGAAGCCGAGCTCAGGCCAGCCACCCGTTGCCTAATGTTCTATCTATTCATCCTGCCGGTAAGCTTTCTGCTAATGTGGATACTGTTCTGGCTGATAATCAGTACACTCAGCCTTTATCTATAACAAATTCTTTTGGCGTACCTTCTTATAATCCGGATATCTGGCAGGCTGATATGGCAGAAGCAATTCAGGCTGCGCAGAAAGGCCAATATGTTATCGGCAGCTTTCAGGGAACACCGGGTAATGAATCCAGTATAGAAAAAGATTACGCTCGAACAGCCGTTCTGGTAAATGAAACAAAGGCACCAATACTGGAAGCTAATTTAAGCTGTCCGAATGAAGGGGTAAATAAATTATTGTGCTTTGATTTTGACAAAGTGGAGCGGATAGCTAAAGAAATTAAAAATGCTGTTCCGGATAAACCTTTGTTTCTGAAACTAGCATATTTTGCAGATGATAATGCTATCTTTCCCTTATTAAGTAAGCTGGACGGAGTTGTTGACGGCTACAGTACTATAAATACGTTATCAGCCAGACCGGTTGATGCAGATGGTAAACCTGCTTTAGGTACAGACCGACCTACCGGTGGTGTTTGTGGTGATGCCATCCGCTGGGCCGGATTAGAAATGGTAGAACGTCTGGCCAGATTAAGAGCCCGTCTGCAAAACCATTTTGCGATTATTGGTGTTGGCGGTGTAAGCTGTACTGAACATTATCAGGCTTACCGTGCCGCCGGAGCTGATGCTGTGATGAGTGCTACTGGTGCCATGTGGAATTCGCAGCTGGCTATAGAAATTAAGAAAAGTCTGAATAAATAATATAAAAGCAGACAGCCGGAAGTTGATCAGGCTGTCTGCTTTATATGTTCAGAATTTTTTCATCGCTTTATGCGATAAGGTTCATCCATAGCAATAAAATCTTTTTCTTCAAGCGCCTGAGCAATCCATGCTGCTACTGCTTCATTGGCACATAATGCATTTATATAATTAGTCAGTATTGCTGAAGTATGAATTTGGAAACCTTTTAATCTTAAACACATGGGTGCATAAAAAGCATCGGCAATACTGAATTTACCAAATAGAAACGGTCCTTCAGATACAGCCAGAAATGATGACAAATGCTGATCAAGGAAATCAATTTCTTGTTTTACTGCGGGAAAATCCCGCAGGATAATCTGGCCGATTTCAGGCAGCACTGCCTCAATATTCATGGGTAAATGCCGGCGTATATGATTATAACCATTATGCATTTTAGCCACTATACTTCTTGCTCTGGCACGGGCTTTATAGTCTTGCGGCCATAATGCCAGTTCCGGATGTTGTTCTGCAAGATATTCACAAATTGCCAGAGAATCACTAACAATCAGATCATCATCTGTTAATACAGGCACAGTACCATAAGGATTGAGCGGCAGTATGGTTTGTTTAAAAACCGAATCGGGTGCAAAACTGTCAAAGCGTACCAGATGCTCAGTAAAATCTATCTGAAAATGCTTCATGACTACCCATGGCCGCATTGACCAGGTAGAATAATTTTTATTGCCGATATAAAGTGTGTAATTCATTCGCTTTTCTTTAGTAGACATATTTTCTAATTGATTAAGCATAGTATCAGCTTAATCTTGTGTAATCTAGAGCAAGGAAAAGATAAATCAGAAAAGTGCTTTAATACAGATTTTTTTGCCCGTGCCGGTAAATTCGGTACAATAACAGGCTAAATTAATCAGTCCTACAGCAGTTATTGTACATGCTCAGCTATCGCCATGCTTTTCACTCCGGTAATCATGCCGACATTCTTAAACATTATTGTCTGATGACAGTACTGGAATATTTCAAACTGAAAGACAAACCTTTTTGCTATGTTGATACTCATGCAGGTGCAGGGCTATATAGCCTGACCAGTAAAGAAGCTCAGAAGGTTGGTGAATACAGGGAGGGAATCGGCAGGCTTCTGGCTGCAACTAATCTGGATAATAGTTTAGAACAATTCCGTAATGCTGTTGTCTCCTGCCTGCCGGATGATACAAATCTTTATTGCGGCTCTCCATGGCTGGCTCAGGCTCTGGCCCGCGAACAGGATCGTCTGCGCCTGTTTGAATTACATCCCGCGGATGCAGAACTATTGCGTAATAATATGCGTAATATTAAACAGCCAAACCGTGCTCAAGTTTTTTGCGATGATGGCTTTAAAGGTCTGCTATCTATGCTACCCCCACCAAGCCGGCGTGCAGTCGTGTTAATTGATCCGCCATATGAATTAAAGCAAGATTACCAACAGGTAACAGACACGCTTAAGACCGCCCTGAAAAAATTTGCCAGTGGCTGTTATTTAATATGGTATCCATGTCTGAGCCGTGGTGAAAGTCTGAAATTACCCCAAAATCTGCAAAAACTGGCTCCTGATAATTTTGTTCAGGCAGAATTGTATGTACACGCACCACGCCCGGATGGTTTTGGTATGCACGGCAGTGGTATGTTTATTATCAATCCGCCGTACACATTGCCCGGGATACTGGAAAAGGTATTACCGGCAATGACTCGGTTACTGGCTCAGGATGACAGCGCACATTTCGTTCTTAACTCTGTGATTGCCTGAATATAAATAATTTATGGTTAGTAAAGTCTGTTATTTAGTCGAGAAAAGTTAAAGCTATTCTGTAAGCTTTCATGCGAAGTGTATCCGGCCTGTAATAAATAAATCAAGAAGATCGGATTAAAGTGGAAATCCGCAATCATTATCGCTGAATAACTTCATTGATTTTCTGAAAAAAATCATTCAAAGATAAATACATTCTAATGTATATAGTGATTAAACGAGCTGAATAATACTTAAGAAATGTATAATAATAGTGAGTTTTAAAAGGGAGTATTCGCATGTCTGTTTTACTGTCTGATTATCTGCAACGGCAGCAGCAAAAATATGCTGTTACACCGCATTTGCCTGATGTGATTACTAGCATTAGTCAGGCCTGTCTGCACATTAATCGTGAAATACGTCTGGGCGCTCTGGATAATATTCTGGGCAGTGCTCATACAGGTAATATACAAGGTGAAGAGCAGAAAAAACTGGATGTTTTATCCAATCAGATTATGATTGATACCCTCTCTGCTAATCCGGCTATTGCCGGACTGGCCAGCGAGGAAGAGGATTCATTTGTTACGGCCAGTCAGAATGGACAATTTCTGGTGTTATTCGACCCACTGGATGGAAGTTCCAATATTGATGTGAACATATCCATTGGGACTATTTTTTCGGTATTGGCTAAACCGGATGGTGCGCTTACTATAGAAAGCTTTTTACAATCCGGCCGGCAACAGCTTGCCAGTGGTTATGTGCTATACGGACCGCAAACCATTCTGGTACTGACATTGAAACATGGTATTGCCATGTTTACTCTGAATGAACATAACCAGTTTCTACTGACTCAGGAAAATCCGCAGATACCAGTATCTACAGCTGAATTTGCTATTAATATGTCTAATCAGCGCCACTGGCAGCCGGCTATGCAAAATTATATTGCTCAGTTGCTGGCAGGTAAAAGCGGCTGTCGAGGAAAAGACTATAATATGCGCTGGGTGGCATCGATGGTAGCCGAGGTACACCGGATTCTTATTCGCGGCGGTATCTTTACTTATCCGCAGGATAATCGCAATCCTGATAAACCTGGTAAGCTACGCTTAATGTATGAAGCAAATCCAATGAGTTTGCTGATTGAGCAAGCTCAAGGGACTGCCACAAACACTCGTCAGAACATTCTTGATATTCAGCCAGAAGGCCTGCATCAGCGTGTAGCCGTTGTACTTGGTAGCAAGGAAGAAGTAGACTACGTTACTGCTATGCATAATGCAGACTAACCATTGCAGATCCTTCTGCAAATTTTTTATTTCACTCCCTTCAGGAGATTTTAATGATTAAATTAACTACAAATTTTGGTGTTATCGGTATTGAGCTTAACCATGAGAAAGCACCCAAAACCGCTGAAAATTTCGAACGCTATGTTCGTGAAGGCTTTTATGATGGCACCATTTTTCACCGAGTTATCGATGGTTTTATGATTCAGGGTGGCGGCTTTGATAAAGATATGCAACAAAAACCCACTCATGAACCGATTGAAAATGAAGCCAATAATGGTTTGAAAAACGATCGCTATACTATTGCAATGGCTCGTACCATGCAGCCTCATTCAGCCAGCGCACAATTTTTCATCAATGTAAAAGATAATGATTTTCTGAACCATACTAAACCGGATTTACACGGCTGGGGATACGCTGTATTTGGTAAGGTAGTTGAAGGACAGGATGTGGTTGATAAAATTAAAGGCGTTAAAACCGGTAATCATGGCCCGCATCAGGATGTACCGGTTGAAAATGTGATCATTGAAAAAGCTGAAATTGTTTAAAGAACATTAAAAATAAATGCATTAGATAATCCTAATGCATTTTTAAAAGAGCAATTAACTGCTTTTTTAACCCTTTTTTATATAATTAATGATGTCTTCATAAGCCAATTTTTTTGGTATTGAAAAATTTTGCTAAAGATTTACTTCAATAAAAAACGTTGGAAGAATTAGTAGCTAAATTTGAAGAACATAATAAATTTTAGATTAATATTTTGCTAAAAATGAGTTTATAGCATCAGGTCCTTTAGACAATAAAACTGGTGCTATTATTAACGTAAAGAACAAAATCATTAATATTGCAAATATATTAATATTATTTGTGGTAAGAATGATGATTAATTTTAATGTTATAGTTAGTTATGCCGCTGCATTATTAATATATTTAGCAGACAATAATGATAATAAGGAGATGAGAACATGAAAAATCTTAGAATGAAATATTTTGACTTATCGCCAGAACTCATGAGTGGTTTTAGAGCCGTGAAAGTCGCCCTTGAGAAAAGCGTTGTTGAACAGAATCTTATTGAGTTGGTCTATCTCAGAGTTTCTCAAATTAATGGATGTGCATATTGCCTGAATCTACATACAAATTCCTTGCTAAAAGCTGGTGAAACGCAGCGCCGCATATCTGAAGTGGCCGGATGGCGTGTTAGTGATCAATTTTCTAAAAAAGAACAAGCGGCACTGAACTGGGCAGAGCAGATAACACTAATATCGACAAGCCACGCCGATGATGAGTCGTTTGAGTTATTAAAAAATTACTTCAATGATACAGAGATATCAGACCTTACATTTGCGATATCGCTGAAGAATGGAATGAACAGACTTGCCATTTCTATGCGGCAATGAGGTGCATTATGGGCAATGTTGAACAGTTGACTTAAGTAAGGTGTAGGTTATTTAGGAATCAGAGTCTAGGTGCTGGTAATTTCTTTTTTAAAGCCTTAAGTGCTTATCTGAATAGGGAAGCAGACTATTTCTTTCTTGAAAAAGAATTTATTGCACCTGATGGGAATGTCTACAAAAGCTTTTCATTAAACTCTTTACTTTATATGAAGTCATTAAAAGCATCGCGGTATAGTAATGAGTGATTCACTTGAATAAGCAAAATTTTCTGGCCTTGAAAAATTCTGCTAAAGATTTACTTCAATAATTTAAAATACAAGGAGTACTTAATGATTATAGTAACTTTCAAATTCAAAAAACCGCTGGAAGAATTACTGGCTAAATTTGAAGAACATAATAAATTTTTAGATGAGTATTTTGCTAAAAATAAGTTTATAGCATCAGGTCCTTTAGACAATAAAACTGGTGCTATTATTATAGTAATGAGTGATTCGCTTGAAGAAGTGAAAAATATTATGAAATCAGATCCATTTTGTGTTTATGATCTTGTTGATTTAGAATTTACTTTATTTCAGGCTGCTAAAGTCTCACCTAACTTATTAAATAATTAAGTTCATATTTTCACAGCAGACAGTCTTGTTAAAGGCTGCTTTTTATGCTATTAAATAAAACTGTATCGATGAATAAAACAATACCCTGCTAAACTATTTTAGCAGGGTATTTAGCCATATAAAATGATTTATTGAAGTGGCTTCATATTCATTACTTCCATCAGGAAGTTGGTAAATGCCGGATTAGCCGGTTTGGAGCGCATTACCGGCCAGCGCTGCTGCCAGCCTGATAAAGCATTCTGTATATAAGCTTTCGACTGTGCTGTATCAATTGAACCTTGCTGACTTTCAACCACACTGCGTAAGTAAATGGCATACATGTCATCATCTACCATGTTATGCCCTACCTGAGCTATGCGAAACTGATCCAGTAATTGTGCAGCCTGAACTTTGGTCATATTTCCCTGTGAAACCTGAAAGCTCAGGCGAGTAGCTTCATTACGAATCCGTGCTACATCCGACCAATGGCTGCTGGCTAAATGAAATTCAGTATTTGCTGCAGTTCCATTTACTACCTGTACCGGTTTAACTTCTTTACTATCCTTAGTCGTTAAAGGGTTATTAAAAGATGAACAACCACCCAAAAAGGCTGCAACGACACATAATGCTAATGTTTTTTTCATCATTTGTTTACTCAGTATATTGCTTGAAAATATTGCTTAAAACAAAATTAAAAGCCAGCTAGCTTAAGCGTATGGCTGTACATATATCGTTTACAATTGTAACACAGCCATGACTGTAATAAAAAACCGAACCAGTTGTTTTCTGATTCGGTTTCATTCATACAATAGTTTGATCAGGCAAGATCGGCAAATAATGGTGTTGACAGGTAACGCTCACCATAAGAAGGAATTAAAACTACAATCAGTTTATTTTTGTTTTCCGGTTTGGCTGCAAGCTGCAGAGCAGCCCATACAGCAGCTCCGGAAGATATCCCGACCAGAATACCTTCTTTAGATGCCATGGCACGTGCAGTATCAAAACAAACATCGTTCGGCACTTCAATAATTCCATCATATATATTAGTATTCAAAGTTTTAGGAATGAAACCTGCGCCAATACCCTGAATCGGGTGTGGACCCTTGCAACCACCGGACAATACCGGAGAAGCTTCAGGTTCAACTGCATAAATTTCTACTTCAGGTTTCTTCTCTTTCAATACTTCCCCTACCCCGGTTATGGTACCTCCTGTACCGACACCGGCTACGAAAATATCAATTTTTCCATCGGTATCATGCCATATTTCCTGTGCAGTAGTTTCACGGTGAATCTCTGGATTAGCCGGATTTTCAAACTGTTGCGGCATAAAGTATTTTTTCGGCTCTGAATCAACGAAAGCCTGTGCACGGGCAATGGCACCAGACATGCCTTCTGCTCCGGGCGTTAATACCAGCTCAGCGCCAAAAGCACGCAATAACATGCGCCGTTCTTTACTCATTGTTTCCGGCATGGTAATAATCAGTTTATATCCGCGTGCAGCGCAAACCATGGCCAGCCCAATACCGGTATTACCACTTGTCGGCTCTACAATTACTGTATCAGAATGAATTTTACCGGCTTTTTCTGCAGCATCAATCATACTGGCTGCTATTCTATCCTTAACACTGTTGCCCGGATTAAAAAATTCCAGTTTGACTACAACTTTACCCGGTAAACCCGCACTTAGACGATTCAACTGTACCAGTGGTGTATTACCAATTAAATCGGTGATGCTAGAGGCGATATTCATTTATTATCCTTCGTCATGAGAAACTATCTTTGTTATCTTAGATGAAAATTGTGACCAGCCTAAATAATTTATATGCGGATAGATACAATTAATATTTATATAGGCGTACTAAATATATATGATATAGGCTTAAAATATTAATATTATTGCTAAAATGCTATCAATTATTATAACAGTAATCTGAAAAATTATTTAATCTTAACATTTGGAAAATTACTTAATCAGGAAGCTTATTCAGGTTTGATATTGCCATAAAAAATTTCAGCCAATAAAAAAGGCTGCCGTCACCAGTAGCCTTTTGTACAGCAATCAGTATATGTTATATCTTAGGCATCCACTTTAGCCGCTACATCTACATATTCCTGAATTTCATTGAAGTTCATATAACGATAAATTTCAATACCTTTATCATTGATAATGGCAATATTTTCGCGATATTCATCGATATTCGGAATATGTCCCAGTTTTGAACAGATGGCTGCCAGTTCGGCTGAGCTCAAATATACCTTGGTATTTTTACCCAGTCGATTCGGAAAATTACGGGTAGAGGTTGAAACAACAGTTGATCCCTCTCTTGCCTGTGCCTGATTACCCATACATAAAGAACAGCCCGGCATTTCCATACGCGCACCTACCCGGCCCAGAATACCGTAATACCCTTCATCAGACAGCTCTTTGGCATCCATTTTGGTAGGAGGAGCTACCCACAACCGGACTGGCAGATCAGTTTTACCATCCAGTAATGCTGAGGCAGCTCGATAATGACCAATATTTGTCATGCATGAGCCGATAAATACTTCATCAATATGGGTACCTGCCACATCAGACAAGGTTTTCACATCATCCGGATCATTCGGACAAGCCAGAATAGGCTCTTTAATCTCATCCATATTGATATCAATAATGGCAGCATATTCTGCATCGGCATCAGCTTCAAGTAATTTCAGTTCTGCCAGCCATTGCTCCATTTTTTCAATACGGCGTTTCAGTGTGCGTGCATCCTGATAACCATTGGCAATCATATTTTTCAGCAATACGATATTGGATTTGAGATATTCCTCAATAGGTTCTTTATGCAGTTTTACCGTACAGCCGGCAGCTGAACGCTCTGCAGAAGCATCCGTGAGCTCAAAGGCCTGTTCAACTTTCAAATCCGGTAAACCTTCGATTTCCAGAATCCGGCCAGAGAAAATATTCTTTTTACCTGCCTTGGCAACGGTAAGTAAACCCTCTTTGATAGCCTGTAAGGGAATGGCATTAACCAAATCACGCAAAGTAATACCCGGCTGCATTTTACCGGAGAAGCGTACCAATACTGACTCCGGCATATCCAGCGGCATAACACCGGTTGCAGCAGCAAAAGCTACCAGACCGGAACCTGCGGGAAATGAAATACCCAGAGGAAAACGTGTATGTGAATCACCGCCAGTACCTACCATATCGGGTAGCAGCATACGGTTCAGCCATGAATGAATAATGCCGTCACCCGGACGCAGTGCCACACCACCGCGTGAAGACATGAATACCGGCAATTCTTTATGGGTTTTAACATCAACCGGTTTCGGATAAGCGGCGGTATGGCAGAAAGATTGCATCACTAAATCCGCACTAAATCCCAGACAGGCCAGATCTTTCAGCTCGTCACGGGTCATGGGGCCTGTAGTATCCTGTGAACCGACTGTAGTCATGCGCGGTTCACAATAAGTACCCGGGCGAATACCCTGACCTTCCGGCAAACCACAAGCGCGGCCAACCATTTTTTGTGCCAGAGTAAAACCGGCTGTGCTTGGCGCCGGAGACTGTGGCAAACGGAAAACTTCTGAATGCCCCAGATTTAGTGCATCTCTGGCTTTAGCAGTCAGACTACGACCAATAATCAGATTAATACGGCCACCCGCCTGAACTTCATCCAGAATTACCTGAGATTTCAATTCGAATTCAGCAACTGTTTCGCCGTTTTTGATAATTTTGCCTTCATAAGGCAAAATATCAACTACATCGCCCATTTCCAATTTGGATACATCAACTTCTATAGGCAATGCACCTGAGTCTTCCTGTGTGTTGAAGAAAATCGGAGCAATTTTGCCACCAAGACATACGCCGCCGAAACGTTTATTCGGTACATAAGGGATATCTTTACCGGTATGCCAGATTACGGAATTCGTTGCTGATTTACGAGAAGAACCTGTACCAACTACATCACCTACATAGGCAACCAGATTACCTTTGGCTTTCAGCTCAGCCAGTTGTCTGATAGGTCCTACCTCACCCGGTTTATCGGGTTGAATACCTTCACGCGGATTTTTAAGCATAGCCAGTGCATGCAAAGGAATATCCGGACGGCTCCATGCATCAGGTGCAGGTGATAAATCATCGGTATTGGTCTCACCTACTACTTTAAATACGGTAACCGTGATTTTTTCCGGTACTTTTTCACGCGCAGTAAACCATTCTGCATTAGCCCACGACTCAATGACTTCACGAGCATACTGATTACCGGCGCGCATTTTTTCTTCTACATCATGGAAAGCATCAAACATCAGTAAGGTATGTTTTAAGGCATTTGCTGCGGTAGAAGCCAATTCTTCATTATCCAGAAACTCTATTAAAGGCTGGACGTTATATCCACCCAGCATGGTACCCAGCAATTCAACTGCGAAAGTTGGTGTAATTAACGGGCTGATAACTGTTTTTTCTGCAACAGCACCAAGAAAAGATGCTTTTACTTTAGAAGCATCATCTACACCCGGCGGTACCCGGTGCGACAGCAGCTCAACCAGAAACTTTTCTTCTCCTTTGGGAGGATTTTTCAGCAATTCAACCAACTCTTCTGTCTGCTTAGCTGTTAGCGGCAATGGCGGAATACCCAGTGCTTCGCGTTCAGCAGCGGCTGCGCGGTAGGCTTCTAACATCTCGAATGTCCTTAATGTAATGGTTTTTAAATTTTTCTTGTAAATTAATTATGCATTAGCAATGCAATAACCTGAATGATAACCGAAAACAGGAACGATTGAAACATTTTGTAGTCAGATGTAGTCGATATAAGGAAATGTAAAGATTAAAATAAAAGCAGCCCGGACGGGCTGCTGTAAATAGTAAAGATACGGAATTTAATCTGAAGAAATCAATCTTATTTATTTAAATTCAGGAACGACTTTTCTTTTTAGCGGTTCCTTTGCGCGCGCCGCTACCCTGTGTATTTTTACTTTGACTAACCGGGCGTTTTTGCATTGTCAGATTATTCTGTTTTGCCTGTTCATAAACAGGTAATACTTCAGGCAACATTTTTTTCAATGCTTTAATACGAGCATCATTACTTGGGTGGGTGGATAACAGGCTTGTGCTGCTATTGTTACCCATTACTTTATTCATTTTTTCCCAAACTGTAACGGCTGCATTCGGATCATAACCAGCCTGTGCCATTAGTCTAAGTCCACCGGCATCAGCCTGACTTTCCTGATGACGTGAAAAAGGCAGGTTTAAGCCATATTGATTTAATATATCTTTATAAAAATTCATATCATTAGCATTAACGCCTGTTTTTGACTGCAAAGCAGAACCGCCCACTTCCAGAGCTGTACTGGTCAAGATCTGTTGTCCGGCAGCTTTTTTGCTATGCTCCTGAAGAGCATGAGTCATTTCATGACCAACGATTGCTGCAATTTCATCATCACTCAGATTCAGATTTTTCACAATACCGGTATAAACCACCATTTTTCCACCCGGCATTGCAAAGGCATTTACTTCATTACTGCGAATTACATTAAGCTGCCAGTTAAATGCCACACCCGTTTTATTAGCTTCATTAGCATACGGCACTAAGCGCTGAAATACTGTACGTACACGTTTGGCAACAGGAGTATTGGTCTCTATCTGACCTTTAGCCTTTGCCTGCCCCATCATCTGGGAGTAGCTCTTGGCTGCAGATTCATTTAATGTTTGTGTATCATAACCCATCACATCCGCAACCTGTGCACAGCCGCTTAAAGCCATACAAATAGTTGCTACAGTAGCAGTTAGTAGTTTCGGTTTGATTTTGAGTAAATTCATAATTTATCCAAATAAAAAAAGAAATTGAAAATTAACATTTTTTGCAATTTTTCAATAAGCCATCAATAGGCCATATGTAATAAATATTTATATTATATTTTATTATATTAATTTCAATATAGTAAAATTAACATAATCATACATTAAAATATCAGCCAGACCAATTTTTAGCCATTACCAGCAATTAACTGTTTCATTATTAATTCATATATTCAATTATTTGAATCTTAATTCCATACAATTTAAAAGTATTCGTTTATTATTTCATTTGCATTAATCTATTATCATAAGTGTCGCAGTTTTACACCAATATTTGCATCAATCAGTACAAACGATAAAATAACAAAGATACTACTGAGATGACGTAAATAACGTGAAAATCCTGATACTCGGTTGCGGGCAGGTTGGTTCAACTATTGCCAGTAATCTGGCCAGAATGACTAATAATGATGTCACTATTATTGATATCAATGAGAGTGCCTTGCAGCAAATTAACCAACGCCTTGACGTACAAACTATTGTAGGCAATGGTGCCTGGCCTTCCGTATTGTCCGCAGCCGGTGCACAGGATGCAGACATGATATTAGCATTAACTCAGAATGATGAAACCAATATGGCAGCCTGCCGGATTGCCTATGCTCTATTCAATACACCTAACCGTATAGCCCGGGTTCGCTACAGCGATTTTGTTGAATTCGAAACCGGTAATAATAATTACAAAACCAGTCTGGACTTATTCAATATCACTGAAGCCATTAGTCCGGAGCAACTGGTAACAGAACAAATTGTCAATTTATTACTACATTCCAGTGCGCTGCAAATTCTGCGATTTGCTCACGATAAAATTCGTTTACTGGTAATTCGTGCTCAGAATGGCGGTATGCTGGTCAATCAGCCTATCAATAACCTGAAACAGCATCTGGAAGAAGGTGTAGATTGTCAGATTTGTGCTATCTACCGCAATAATCATCTGCTCGTTCCCACCGGAAGTACAGTCATACAGGAAGATGATGAGGTTTTTGTTCTTACACCCACAGCCTATCTAGAAAATATCATGCGTGAGCTGCGCCCGATTAACAAACGCACACGCAGGATAATGATTGCCGGTGGCGGAAATATTGGCTATCGCGTTGCCAAACAACTGGAAACTCAACTGGATATCAAGATTATTGAACGGAAACAAAACCGTGCCGAATGGCTGGCGGAAAACCTGAACAATACTCTTGTGCTGGTAGGTAATGCATCTGACGAAAGTCTGCTGGAAAACGAATATATCGATGAAATAGATGTGTTCTGTGCGCTTACTAATGATGATGAAAATAATATCATGTCGGCAATGCTGGCTAAAAATCTCGGTGCAAAAAGAGTAATGGCGATTATTAATCGCTCCAGCTACGTTGATTTATTGCAGGGAAGTGCCATTGATATTGTGATATCTCCGCATTTAATTACGATTGGTTCTATTCTGACTCATGTACATCTGGGCGATATTATGGCAGTTTATCCGTTACGCCGCGGTTCTGCAGAAGCGATTGAAGTAGTGCTGCACGGTGATCGCCATACATCTAAGTTAATCGGTCGTACCATGACTCAACTGCGCCTGCCAGCCGGCTGTTATTTTGGCGCAGTCATTCGCAATGAAAAAATAATTATGTATCATCAGGATACAGTTCTTGCAGATGGAGACCATGTTATATTTTTTATCGCTCGGCGTAAGGCTGTTCAGGATCTGGAAAAAATGATTCAGGTCAAACTGGGCTTTTTTGCTTAAGGCTGCCAGACTATGAGCCATTTTACCAATCGCTTTGTTTTGCATCACAAGGAATCAGGTTTTCTAAATAAAATTGCGCCTACGGCACATATTGTAGCTAAAACCGGTTTTCTGTTTTCCTTGTTACTGCTTGCTCCGACGATTGTTTCTTTAATCTATATGGATCATGTATTTCCGGCATTTGCTTTCACTGCCGGCATTTGCATGAGTGTATGTGTAGTGGCATGGTTATTAACCATGCGCTATAACCGTGAATTGCGACCACGTGATGGTTATACACTGGTATTTATGCTGTGGATTGGCTTTGCGCTGATTGCCTGTCTGCCCTTTTATATTTATTTACCCGGACTAGGCTTTACTAACGCCTATTTTGAAGCTATTTCAGGGCTGACTACTACCGGTGCTACCATTATTACCAGTCTGGATTCACTTGCGCCATCATTGAATTTCTGGCGACACATGCTTAACTGGCTGGGAGGCATGGGTATTATTGTACTGGCTGTTGCGGTGATGCCAATGCTCGGCGTAGGAGGAACACAGCTATTCAAAGCAGAAATACCCGGTGTAAATAAAGACAGTAAGATGGCGCCGCGCATTTCTGAAACGGCTAAGCGCTTATGGGGTGTTTATGTTTTATTTACTATAGTCACTTTACTGGCACTGCGTCTGGCCGGAATGAGTTGGTTTGATGCTGTCTGTCATGCCATGTCCGCTTTTTCACTGGGCGGATTTTCTACCCACGACAACAGTATTTCCTATTTTCATTCCGTTCCGATTGAAATAATTCTTAGTATTGCTACCTTATTAGGCGCAATCAATTTCAGTAATCATTTTAATGCATTACAGAAAGGCTCATTACGTTATTACTGGCGTGATGAAGAGGTAAGAGTTTTATTATGTGTACTCTTATTCAGCATTGTCGGTATCAGCCTGTATCTGTGGTGGCATAGCTTTTATTCTTTTTCAGAAGCATTTCGCTACACCAGTTTTAATCTGATTTCAATCGGGCTGGCAAACGGTTACTCAAATACTGATTTTGCTAAATGGCCTTTAATTGCTTCATTATGGATGTTTTTTCTGTCCAATATACTGTCTAATGGCGGTTCAGCCGGTGGTGGTATTAAAACGGTACGAGCTATTGTATTATTTAAATTCAGTCTGAGAGAAATGCTGCTGATGTTGCATCCAAATGCTGTCAGTATGGTTAAAATAAACGGCAGCAATATTCCTGACCGGCGTGCACTGACAGTAATGGCCTTTGTATTTGTATATGTGCTGACTATTATTTTATTCAGCTTTGCACTGATGATCAGCGGACTGGATTTTCTATCTGCACTTACCGCTGCCATAAGTTGTATTACTAATGCCGGCCCCGGACTGGGTGCTGTCGGACCAGCCAATAATTTTGCTTTTCTTTCAGACATTCAAAAGTGGTTATGTATTATGATTATGCTACTTGGTCGCCTGGAAATTTTTACTGTTTTTATACTCTTTACGCCAGCTTACTGGAAAAAATAAATTACATTATGAGAAAAAGTGAAGGAAAAAAATTGATAAAACATTTAATGATGCTGAAATCAAAATTATTAGTTCAACGGCATCGTCTGATTTCTGGTACTGTGCTTTTAATAACAGCATGCAGCAATCAGCATGAAGTAGCTGTCCAGCCAATCAATACTAATACAGGTAATGCGGTTCTACCGGGAACTCAGGCTAGCGAAACGCCGGATAAAATTATTAGCAGCTACCAGCAATATCAGAATGCCCTCAAGGCAGTTAAAGACGGAGATGATGTATTACCTGCTCAATTCCTGGCCCGTCAGCCGGACAGTGCAATGAGTAACAGTATTCGTAATAACTGGTTACAGCAATTGGGGAAACGGGGGAACTGGGCTGTTTTTCGTCAACAATATGCTTTACTGGATAAAAATTCCCGAGATATGGAAACCCGTTGCTATGCGCTACAAGGGGGTATAGAAAGTGATTCCAGCCTGATCACTAGTCTGAGCCAGGAAACGGGTAATTTGCCGACAGGATGTAATCGCCTGCTTGTACAAGCTGCTGCCAGCCAGCAAATTAATGTACAAAATGGCTGGCGGCGTGTACGTTATCTGCTTGCACTGAATCAAATTACTAATGCACGTAATTTGGCTCAGGCTTTGGGCAGCCCTTTACCTGATCCGTTGAATGCCAGCGCAGGAAACAGCCAGGGCGCACGGGAAGCTTTGTTATACCAGGTAACCAGTAAAGAAAACCGTAGTAAAGACAGTGCTGCAAACAGATTACAGCAAATATCAGCCAGTCTAACTAAAGAGCAAATCGGTTTTGGCTGGGGGCAATTGGGATTGGCTCAGGCTTATAGCCTGAATTCAGCAAATGCACTGACTTATTTCGACCGTGCCGATCCGGCACAGATGAATAATGAAATGTGGGAATGGTATGCCCGTTCAGCACTGCGGTTACAGCGCTGGCAAAAACTGAATAGCATTATTCGCAGCATGCCAGAAGCTTTGCAGCAACAGGTTACATGGCAGTACTGGCTGGCACGCAGTTACCGTGCATTAGGGCAAAATAATCAGGCACGGGAAATATTTGAGCAGACAGCCAAACGCGGACACAATTTTTATTCTCTGCTTGCAAAAGAAGCGCTTGGCAACAAAGTAAATGTTCAAAACACTGTTGCTAAAAGCAGCCAGCAAACTCAAAGCAAAATAGCAACCGATGGCAATATTGACCGTTCCCTGACTTTATTTAAAACTGCACAGGCTGAAAACAACTGGACAATGCGACGTCAGGCTCAGCAGGAATGGCGCTATGCGACACGTAATTTCAATGATGACACCTTAATTGCTGCCGCAACATTAGCCGAAAACAATGGTTTTTATGAAATGAGTATCTATAGTGCAGACCGGGCTGATAACCAGCTTAATTATGAATTGCGCTATCCGGCACCATTTAAAGAACTGACTGTTCCGTTTGCTCAGCAAGTCGGCATCGATCCTGCCTGGGTGTATGGCTTAATCCGGCAGGAAAGCCGTTTTATGATTGGTGCACGATCCAGTGTTGGCGCGACCGGACTGATGCAGGTCATGCCGGCTACAGCTCGCGATATAGCCAAACGTCTGGGTATGGACAGCAGCGAGCTGTATACCATGAGCGGAAATATTCGTATGGGTACATGGTATATGAGTAGCGTACGTAAACAATTTGCCGATGAAGTATTGGCCACAGCCGGCTACAATGCCGGCCCCGGACGTGCTCGTCGCTGGCAGGCTAATACGCCTCTTGAAGGAGCAATTTATGCGGAAACGATACCTTTTGATGAAACGCGAACTTATGTTAAAAATGTAATGGCCAATACGACTTATTACGCCAATCTGTTTGGTGAACCCAGAACCACCCTGACAGAACGCATGGGTACCGTCCCCGCCCGCTAGTACAGCCAGTGAGCATTATTGCTCTGATTAACCTGTGTTTACCTTAAGCTACATATAAATACTGCATAATTTACATGCAGATTATTTAACCTTTCTGAAAGCACATTATGTTGTTAGACAGTAAACGTTCCGCAGTATTAATGATTGATTTACAAACACGCCTGTTGCCTGCTTTAAACAACACGGAAGAATTGCTGGCCAATAATATCTGGCTGGCCGGTCTGGCGCATGATATGGCGATTCCTACCCTAATCAGTGAACATTGTGTCGATAAAATCGGTGCAACTCGTGAAGAAATCATCACTGCTGCACCACAAGCAAGAATTGTCCAGAAACAAAGTTTTTCTGTATATGCTGCCGGTGTGCTGAATGAAGACAGCCTGCAACAGGCTAACCAGATCATCATATCCGGTATTGAAGCTCATATCTGTGTTCTGCAGACAGCTCTGGATCTGCGCGCACATGGCTATGAGGTTTTTGTGGTTGCTGATGCAGTCAGCTCTCGCAAACCGGAAGATGTTAAATTAGGTCTGGCACGAATGCAGGAGGCTGGTTGTGAAATTGTCAGCCGTGAGATGATTGCATTTGAATGGCTGGGTAGTGCCAATAACCCGCTATTCAGAGATATTCATAAAAAATATATTCGCTAAATTTGCCAGAATACTTTTTAAGTTATTGCGCGGTTAATGCAAATCAGACAAATAGCTAAAAAGCTGAACCCGATTTGATACGGATTCAGCTTTATTTTTCAGCTGTGACTTTATACTTAATGTAGAAAATCAAACTATTTAACCTTCATTTTTGGATTCACTGCGAATAATCAGTAACGGCAGATTGGTTTCACGCATGACAGTTTCGGCAAAACTACCCATTAACAAATGCATCAGACCACTGCGTCCGTGAGTACCGAGAATAATCAGATCGCTGCCTTGCTCGTCAGCATAATCAACCAGCATCTGAGCCATTTCTTTTGCCCCTTTATTGGCAATCAGCAGATGCCGATGAACTTTAGTCTCCGGTAAAGCTGCTTTAGCTTTTTCGATTGCTGCATCCAGTACAGTATTGCCTTCTGACAACGCAGCAGCTTCATAACTTTCATGTTGCAGAAATTCAGGAGCCAAAGCCATATATTCAGTCGGATTGGCAACATTCACGACAGTTAATTCTGCATCCTCCCCCTTAGCCAGACCAATAGCATGATCTAAGGCATTTTCTGAAGTATGGCTGCCATCTACCGCTACCAGTAAATGTCTATACATGAAACCCTCCTATCTTTTTAGCAATTCGAATCACTTGGCAGATACAGTATAATACCACTACCTGCCTAAAACAGCTTTACGGATTTAATTCACGTGTCGCAAATACTCACTTTTTCTGCAAATTATCAACGTCGCTTCGGCGGCATTGCCAGATTGTACGGTGAAGATTGTCTTCAGCGTTTTGCCTCGGCTCATGTGTGTATAGTCGGAGTGGGCGGCGTCGGCTCATGGGCAGTAGAAGCTCTGGCACGAAGTGGTGTTGGTTATCTAACCCTGATTGATCTGGATAATGTAGCCGAATCAAATATCAATCGCCAGCTTCCGGCCTTAATCAGCCTGATTGGCAAGCCCAAAGTCGAAGCTCTGGCCGAACGTATTGCTGATATTAATCCAGATTGTCAGGTTAACTGCATTGAAGATTTTGTGGAAGCAGATAATATCGAACATATATTCAGCCAGCCGTTCGATTTCGTAATAGATGCTATTGATCAGGTACGCGTAAAAGCGGCCATGGCTGCATTTTTTACCTCCCGAAACCAGCCTTTTATTGTTTCCGGTGGAGCAGGCGGACAAAAAAACGCCGGTTTGATTCAATGCACTGATTTAAGCAGAGTAACCCATGACCGCATGCTGGCAAATATGCGTTATACATTGCGTAAATACTATGGTTTTAGCCGTCAGCCGGCAGATAAAATGCACATCCCCTGTATTTATTCCAGCGAAACTATAACTCCGCCTCAGTCCGGTATCTGCCTAACAGAACAAACTACTCCGCAAGGTCTTTCCTGTGCCGGTTATGGTGCCTCTATGGTAGTAACAGCCAGCTTCGGTTTGCGCTGTGCTCAGGCTTGTCTGGAATATCTGTGCAAACACTGAACCATAACATGAGTAAAGAAAGTATAGCGGATAAAACTGTTGCTATGCTTTTCGGGCAGCCTGTTACTGAAATTCCACAGGATCTGTTTATTCCCCCGGATGCACTTCAAGTGGTATTACAAAGCTTTGAAGGTCCGCTGGATTTATTACTGTATCTGATTCGTAAGCAAAATATTGATGTACTGGATATTCCCATGCTTACTGTTACAGAGCAGTATTTATCCTATATTCATCAGATGCAACAGCATGAGCTGGATTTAACCGCTGAATATTTGCTAATGGCTGCGGTGTTGATTGAAATTAAAACCCGTTTACTTCTCCCTGCTCCGCCCACCAGCGAAGAAGAAGTAGCCGATCCGCGTGCTGAATTGGTTCGCCGTCTGCTTGCCTATGAGCAAATGAAGCTGGCTGCAGCCGGACTGGATGCTTTACCCCGTGCCGGACGTGATTTCGGCTGGGCATGGTTACCAGTTGAACTGGTAGCCGTAACACAACCACCGCATGTACAAGTAGCTGATTTAACCCGGGCATGGTTGGCGATTCTTGCCCGGTCTCAGCACAATCGTAGCCATAATGTGGTCAAAGAAACATTATCAGTACGGGCTCAGATGACCGTTGTCCTGCGCTTCCTGCAAACTCGGCAGCACTGTTATTTCACGGAACTCTTTAAGCATAACGACAGTATGGCATTGGTTGTCACCACCTTCATAGCATTACTGGAACTGGCCAAAGAAGGGCTTGTATTTATTACCCAGCATAGTACCGGAGATCCGATTTCTATCCAGACTGCCGGTATCGAATCCGGCAACAATCAAGAATTGATTAATAAACCAGCATTCTAGTGACAATAACTGTAAAAAACCCTAATATAACAGTTAATATTCCAATCAGGATAATCTTATGCCTGCTAACCCTGTATTATTTCAAACTCTGTTTAATCATTACATAAATATACCGCATTGCCGCTGGTTAAAAATCTACGGTGACAGTAGTTCTGATGAACCTGTTATTTCGGTAGACTGGCGCGACGAATTGCTGGAAAGTCCGAAAACCGGCAATATTCATGGCGGGGTCATTACTACTCTGGTAGATATGGCTTCCGCCTGTACATTAGCAGCATTGTTTCAACAGTTTGAAACGACTGCTACACTGGATATGCGCATAGATTATCTGATGCAGCCAGTGCCTGATCAGCCTATACATGTACGTGCACACTGTTACCGGCAGGAAGGTCCAATTGCCTTTATCCGCAGCCACTGCTTTCAAAATGATGAAACCCGGCCATTTGCACTGGGAATGTCTACTTTTATTCATAACCCATTAACCCAAGCAGAACAGCAAGCATTACAGGCGTATCTGCAACAGGAGCAGGCAAAATGAACCCAACAATTTTTCAACTGGATGAACAGCTAACTATTCAAGCTCATCAGCGTATACCGTACTGTGCAGCAATCAATCTGCAAATTGGTATGGATAGTCTTAATAAACGTCTGTACAGCTTGCCTTTTGCCAGACAAAATATTGGTAACATTTTCCTGCCTGCACTGCATGGGGGGCTGATTGGCGGCTTTTTACAGAGTTGTATCAGCTTATATCTGATGGAGCAGCAAAACCTGCAAGAATCTGCCCAGATTATTGACTACTCAACGGATTATTTATTAAGCGGTAAACCTGTAGACAGCTATGCACAATGTGAAATTATGCATGCCGGAAAGCGCATTTCACATGTTACTGCAACTATGTGGCAGGCTCAGTCAGATAAACCCATTGCTTTTGCACGGGCACATCTGCAAATGCCAGCAATCGCTAACTGATAAAAAGCTTTTCAATAGTAAACAGTATTAAATCTCAGCTGAACATGAAATTAAGCGGAATAACAATCTAAGTAAATTCAAAGCAAATCAGGAGTAACAAACAATATTGATAGTAAATTATATTCAAGCAACGCAACTGTAATAATAAATCATGTTACAGTTATTCAGATGAACTGCTCAGCAACCGAGTAACGATTACAGCTATACAGATAAAATCCTTTTCTTAAATGAAAACAGGAGCTGAAAGGTTTGATTTGAACAGATGAAGAGTTGTTAATGAACGAGCTCAAATTTTGAAATGCAGATAAAAATTCTGTAACAATTCTGAAACAGAATTCAGTACATATATTTCCGCATAGTACATATTAATTACTTTTATGAATTGCTCCAGCAATATGACCATAGATACCAACCGTCCGCCCATTATTCAGTCTTTACTGGATACAGATTTATATAAATTCACTATGCTTCAGGTAGTATTGCATCAATTCCCTCAAGCAACCGGTGTCTATGAGTTTCGTTGTCGTAACAATCATGAAACAGCCTACCCGCTTGGTGAAATTTTAGAAGAACTTGACTGGGAGCTTGACCGTCTGTGCCAGATGAAATTTACTGAAGATGAATTGCAATATTTGCGCAGCCTGCGCTTTATTAAAAGTGATTTCGTCGACTATATGGAGCTCTTTCAACTAAAAAGGCGTTTTATCAAAACTTCTGTAGATGATAATCAATACCTGAATATCCGCATTGAAGGACCGATTATTCAGGCGATGTTTTTCGAAATATTTGTGCTGTCTATTGTTAACGAATTGTACTTTCATCGGCTGGAATCTCCGGAAATACTGGCAGAGGGAGAGCGTCGTCTGCAAGCAAAGGCCGAACTGATTCATCACTATGCTAATGAACAGCATCATTACAACTCTCCTTTTGTTGTTTCCGATTTTGGCACCCGGAGGCGTTATCGTTATTCATGGCAAAAACATGTGATTAAAACCCTTCATGAGGCGGCTCCTGGCGTTTTCAGAGGAACCAGCAACGTACATATCGCCAAACAACTCAATCTGATTCCGATTGGCACTATGGCTCATGAATTTTTGCAGGCTTTTCAGGCTTTAGATGTCCGGTTACGTGATTTTCAGAAAGCGGCACTGGAGGCCTGGGTACATGAGTATCGTGGTGATTTGGGTATTGCCTTAACAGATGTAGTCGGCATGGATGCATTTTTGTGTGATTTTGATCTGTATTTTGCCAAATTATTTGACGGACTGCGCCATGATAGCGGTGATCCGTATATCTGGGGTGAAAAAGCTTATGCCCATTATCAGAAACTCAAAATAGATACCCGTACCAAAATGCTAACTTTCAGCGACAGTCTGGATTTACAGCGCGCATGGGACTTATATATCCATTTTAACAGCCGTTTCAAAACCAGCTTTGGTATCGGTACCAATTTTACCAATGATATGGGTTTAACTCCGTTAAACATTGTATTGAAACTTGTTGAATGTAACGGTCAGTCTGTGGCCAAAATATCGGATTCGCCGGGTAAAACCATGACAGACAACAGCACCTTTCTGGCTTATTTACGTCAGGTTTTCAATATAACCGACAAAATTTCTGTTAACCCGGATTAAAATGATACATTTCGCGCAAAATCTGCTTTAAATAAGCTAAATCATTTAATCCAACAATTATCAGCAACTAAAATAAATAAAGATTACAAACAGGAATATATAAATTATATGAATAAAAGCAACAATATCAGCACAGTAGTAATGCGTCTGGATAAATGGCTCTGGGCAGCAAGATTTTTTAAAACCCGCGCTCTAGCACAAAAGCATATTGAACTTGGAAGAGTTCAGGTTAATGGTGCAAAAGTCAAAAACAGTAAAAATGTACAGGTTGGTGATACTATTGATTTAACTCTTAATTCTCTGCCTTATAAAATTCAGGTAAAACGATTAAATCATATGCGCCGCCCTGCTCCTGAAGCCCGTTTACTTTACAGCGAAGACA
Organism: Snodgrassella sp. M0110; assembly: GCF_016101465.1. Lineage (NCBI taxonomy): Bacteria > Pseudomonadati > Pseudomonadota > Betaproteobacteria > Neisseriales > Neisseriaceae > Snodgrassella > Snodgrassella sp. M0110. The sequence goes on from NZ_JACFQM010000007.1 coordinate 26,816, forward strand.
GCAGCAGCATCGCTAAACGTGAAGAAATTAAAGCTTTGAATCAGGCAAGTCAGATAACTGCCGCATATCCTGACGGCAGACCTACTAAACGCGATCGCAGAGCACTTGATAAAGTTAAAAAACACTGGCAGGAATAATTAAATAATATTTTAATCATTTAACATATAATTATTTGGTTGTAGATGAGTATTTTTAACAAAATTATTTTTTTTCAGAGCTTTAGCTACCATTTCTTTATCAAGCGGAACATGCAAAACTGGTACCTGAGATTTTAATTGCTTGAAAACGGGTAATTTATTTAAAAAATAGTGAACTTTAAAACTCATATCTTTTTTTCCCTCTACCTTCATATGCTTTTTATCAGTTATGTCGGCATATATCACGATAACAGGTAGTTTAAGATGTCCGATGCCATACTCTAATTCTGCTTTTAAGCATCTGGACTGAAAAGTATTTTCACTTAAAATTAAAATTATGTTATCTGCTTGATCCAGACGTTGTTTGATACGCGGTTTTAATACAGTATCCCAGTCACTTCCATCGCGAACATCATATTTTTTTACATGCAAATCATTAAAAGGAAAAAGCTCGTCTTTAAATTTCCATGTTCTTAGCTGATTATAATAAAAATAATCTTTCTGAGCCATTGCCCCAGCAGACAGCTCATTAAATGGTTCCTCTACATGAAAAACGCTGTAATTTTTTGCCATATATCCCTCCGACATTATTTATTCAAAAATAAATAGGTTTAAAATTTTGAATATTACAGTAAATTAAAATAAAAGACCATAAAAAAAATAATTAGATACAATCAGATAAATCAAACTATATAAATAATTATTTAAAAACCCGTAATCTGAAGGAGAGATTACGGGTTGATTATAGATATTTATTTAAATTTTATTTAACTGAAGATGCTGCTTCATGGGTCACTTCAGATAAAGTCGGATGAGCGTGAACAATACGGGTAATATCTTCACTGGAAGCTTTGAAATCCATTGCCATAACTGCTTCGGCAATCAGTTCTGATGCAACAGGTCCAATAATATGCACACCCAGTACACGATCAGTATCTGCATCAGCCAAAATTTTCACAAACCCTTTAGCCTGACCCATACCCAGGGCGCGACCGTTGGCAGCAAAGTTGGACTGACCTTTTTTGTATTTTACACCGGCAGCTCTTAGTTGTTCTTCAGTCTGACCAACCCATGCAATTTCCGGATGAGTATACATAGCCGCAGGAATAGTGTTCATATCTACAAAAGGTTTCTGACCGGCAATTCGTTCAGCCACAGCCACGCCTTCAGCGGAAGCTTTATGCGCCAGCATCGGACCACGAACCACGTCACCAATTGCCCAGACGTTTGGCAAACTGGTGCGGCATTCATCATCAACAACAATAAAGCCACGTTCATCTTTTTGCAGACCAACAGCTTCAGCATTCAGACCGTTAGTATTGGGAACACGGCCGATAGCAATAACCAGTTTATCAAAAGTTTCAGTTTTTTCTTCACCGTCAACTGTATATTTAACAGTGACATTGTTTTCACCTTTAACAATTTCTTTAACCATTACGCCAAGGTGAATATTAAGACCTTGTTCTTTAGTGAAAATTTTGAAAGCTTCCTTCGCTACCTGCTGATCAGCTGCAGCAAGGAAGGACGGCATTGCTTCCAGAATAGTCACCTCAGAACCGAGACGATTCCAAACTGAACCCATTTCAAGCCCGATAACACCGGAACCAATCATGCCCAGTTTAGCCGGTACCGCTTCAAGATTCAGTGCACCTTCATTATCCAGTACATTAACATTGTCAATTTCAGTTAAAGGCAGCGGGCGAGGTAAAGATCCTGTCGCCACAATTACATGTTTGGCAGTTATCTGTTGCTTGTTACCATTAGTATCAACTTCAATCTGCCATAAACCATCAGCCTGCCCTTGCAGAGAACCCCGGCCAAAAATACTTTCTACTTTATCTTTTTTAAACAGAAAACCAATACCATTAGTCAGTTTACTTACAATGGCATCTTTACGTTCAATCATTTTTCTGGCATCAAAGCCTTTAACCTGAACATCAATACCATGTTCGGCAAATTCAGTTTGCGCTGCATGGTAATTTTCACTGGTCTGTAATAAAGCTTTAGAAGGAATACAGCCAACATTCAGACAGGTACCGCCCAATGCCGGTGCATCACCCTGTTTATTCAAGCCGGCATCAATACAAGCAGTTTTAAAACCCAGTTCAGCAGCACGAATAGCAGCGACATAGCCGCCAGGACCTGCACCAATTACCACAACGTCAAATTGAGACATTAAAATTCCTTTCAATCATAAATATATCTGACTGATAAAATAAACCGTAATGCGGCACAAACGTCATTTGATAATGTGTGGCTGCCATCATTACGGTTGTTATTATTGCCTGCCAGATAAAAATACTAACTATAGCAGCCAGTTTATTTGCTTACAGTTCAAGCAGCAGACGGGCAGGATCTTCAAGAGCATCCTTAATTGCTACCAGAGTCAGTACGGCTTCACGGCCATCAATCAAACGGTGGTCGTAAGAAAGAGCCAGATACATCATCGGACGTACAACAACCTGACCATTTTCTACTACAGCACGTTCTTTAGTAGCATGCATGCCTAAAATAGCAGATTGAGGCGGATTAATAATCGGTGTAGACATCATAGAACCGAAAGTCCCGCCATTAGTAATACTGAAGGTACCACCAGTCAGGTCTTCAAGTGCCAGCTTGCCGTCTTTGGCTTTAACTGCATAATCATGAATAGCCTGTTCGATATCGGCAATACTCATCTGATCTGCATCACGCAGAATCGGTACTACCAAACCGCGCGGGCTGCCAATCGCGATACCAATATCAAAATAACCATGATATACAACATCAGTACCATCAATAGAAGCATTAACAACCGGATATTTTTTCAATGCGGCAACAGCTGCTTTAACAAAGAAAGACATAAAGCCCAGTTTAACACCATACTCTTTCTGGAACTGTTCTTTATAACGGTTACGTAAATCCATAACCGGTTTCATGTTCACTTCATTAAATGTTGTCAGAATAGCATTTTCGTGCTGTGACTGTAATAAGCGCTCAGCAACACGAGAACGCAGACGTGACATAGGTACACGCTGTTCCACACGTTCGCCGGCTGTAGAAGGTGCAGAGGCTTTGCTGGTTGCCATAACCGGAGCAGCAGCCAAAGCTGAAGCAGCAGCGGCAACATCCTCTTTAAGTACACGTCCGTCACGGCCTGAACCCTGAATATTAGCAGTATTCACACCTTTTTCTGCAGCCAGTTTGGCAGCAGCAGGCATGGCAACACCAGCCTGAGACTGATTAGCCGGAGCGGCAGTCTGAGTTGCAGCAGCTGCCGGAGCAGTTTCAGCAGCGGCTGCTGCCGGAGCTGCGGCTTCAGCAGTAGCTGAAGTATCAATTTTTGCCAGTAACTGACCGGCAGTTACGGTAGCACCATCTGCTTCAATGATTTCAACCAGTTTACCTGCCTGCTGAGCCGGTAATTCAAGTACCACTTTATCTGTTTCCAGGTCAATCAGGTTTTCGTCACGCTGTACGAAATCACCCACTTTTTTATTCCAGGTCATCAGGGTCGCTTCGGTCACACTTTCCGGAAGCATAGGAACGGTTACATCAATAATCATGGATTACTCCTAAAAAAGGGTATCGGCCACCACTACAGTGGCCAGTTATTCATAACAGATTCGGATTACTTTAAGTCCAACGCATCATCAACCAGCTGTTTAAGCTGGGCAACGTGTTTACTCATGTAACCCACTGCTGGTGAGGCACTAGCCGGACGGCCTGCAAAAATAACCTTTTGCTTGCTACCAGCAATCTTTTCAATGCGATGACGAATCTGGAACCAGGCACCCTGATTTCTCGGTTCTTCCTGAGCCCAAAGAATTTCAGTTGCATTAGGATAACGGCTCAGTTCAGCAGCTAGCTGTTCGTACGGGAACGGATATAACTGTTCTACGCGGATAATCGCAATGTCTTTACCCAGATCACGTTCAAGACGTGCTTTATTGATATCGTAGTAAACCTGTCCGGCACACAAAATCACACGCTTAACACTATTTTCATTACCTTCAACCTGATCGCCGATAACCGGGCGGAAAGTGTGGCCTTCAGTAAAGTCACTGAGCTGGCTCATGGATTCATTAAAGCGCAGCAGACGTTTAGACATGAAGATTACCAGTGGTTTACGGTATGGACGTAATACCTGTCGGCGCAACAGATGGAACATCTGAGAAGCCTCAGACGGCATGACAACCTGAATATTTTCTTCAGAGCATAATTGCAGCCAGCGTTCCAGACGACCAGAAGAGTGTTCCGGCCCCTGACCATCATAGCCATGCGGCAGAATCACCGTCAGACCGCATAAACGCCCCCATTTGGTTTCACCGGAAGTGACAAACTGGTCAATGGCAACCTGAGCACCATTGGCAAAATCGCCAAACTGCCCTTCCCAGATAACCAGCTGGTCTGGCGCACTGCAGGCAAATCCGTATTCATAAGCCAATACAGCTTCTTCATTCAGAATAGAATCAATTACTAAGAAAGAAGCCTGATTTTCGCTCAGATTACGCAATGGTACATAAGCACCGGCATCACTTTTTTCACGTTTCTGATCGTGCAGTACTGCATGACGGTGTGAGAAAGTACCACGACCGGAGTCCTCGCCGGAAATGCGTACACCATTACCATTAGTCACCAGACTGGCATAAGCCAAAGTTTCTGCCATACCCCAGTCTACCGGCTGCGTACCTTCTGCCATCGCCATACGACTGGCCAGCATTTTTTTCACCGTATTATGCGGAGTAAACCCTTCCGGCAATGCAGTAAATTTTTCAGCAAGACGTTTAATATCGGCAGCAGGAATACCGGTTTCAACCGGATGATTCCAGTGGGTACCCATATAAGGTGTCCAGTCTACTGCATACTTATGGTTATAATCAGTCAGAGTAGTCTGCTCAACATGCTCACCTTTATCCAGTGCATCACGGTAAGCCTGAATCAGCCCTTCAGCCTGTTCTTTGGTAATAACATTTTCACTCACCAGACGATCAGAATACAGAGAACGGGTGCCCGGATGCTGATGAATTTTGTTGTACATCATTGGCTGAGTCAGCATCGGATCATCACCTTCGTTGTGACCCAATTTACGGAAGCAGACAATATCCACCACCACGTCTTTACCGAAAGACTTACGGTAATCCATTGCCAGACCCATTACATAGCTAACTGCTTCAGGATCATCACCGTTCACATGGAAAATCGGCGCATCAACCATTTTAGCTAGATCTGTGCAGTAAACCGTAGAACGGGTATCACGTAAATCAGAAGTCGTAAAACCAATCTGATTATTGATGACAATATGGATAGTACCGCCAGTAGTATAGCCGCGGGTTTGTGATAGATTGAAATTAGCCTGATTGACACCCAGACCAATAAATGCAGAATCACCATGAATCAATACCGGCAATACCGCATTACGACCAGATTCACCACGGCGTTTCTGCCGCGCACGTACTGCCCCTTCGACAACAGGGTTAACAATTTCCAGATGAGAAGGATTGAAAGCTAGCGAAACGTGTAAAGGACCGTTACCGGTAGCCAGATCAGAAGTGAAACCCATATGGTATTTCACATCACCACTTGGCAGAGTAGTTGTATATTTACCTTCAAATTCGCTGAATAAATCACGGGGTTCTTTACCCAGAATATTTACCAGCACATTCAGGCGGCCGCGATGGGCCATACCAATCATAACCTCTTCAACACCCTGACTACCACAGTGCTGAATCAGATAATCAAGGGCGACAATTGTACTTTCACCACCTTCAAGCGAAAAGCGTTTCTGACCGACATAACGGGTGTGCAAATAGCGTTCAAGCGTTTCAGCCGCAGTCAGCTGCTTCAGAATGCGACGTTTATGCTCAGGCGTATAACTGGAAACTGATAAATCTTTTTCCACTCGCTCCTGCACCCAGTTGCGTTCATCCGGCCGGGTAATGTGCATATACTCCACACCCACGGTGCCGCAATAAGTCTGATCCAGGCGGTTAATAATTTCAGATAAAGACAGTTTAGGACTGCTTCCAAAATCGCTACCGGTATAAAATTTAGTAGACATATCTGCTGCAGTCAGCCCGTATTGTGCCGGGTCAAGTTCAGCCAGATATTCTTTAGGACGGCGTTTTAACGGATCCAGATTTGCATTACGCGCACCGAGAATACGATAAGCGTTCATCAGATTTAATACTGATACCTGCTTTTGCAATACATTTAAATCAACACTACCCTGAGTAGCAGCATGCTGTCTGGACAGATTAACAAAAGATTCCTGAATCGGTAATTGCGGTATATCCTTGGCAACATAGCCCGGTAATGCAGCTACTTTGTCAAAATAATCTTTCCAGTATTCGTCAACTGAATCACGATCCTTTAGGTAGCTCTCGTAAAGCTCTTCAATGTAAGGAGCATTGGCACCATATAAATAAGAAAGATTGGTTTGTTCTTCCATCATGGTAAAAATCCTTTTTACCTCAAACTAATAAAACAGGAATATCACTATCCCCTACCAATAAAGAATCGATTGCCGATTCCAGATTACCGCATATCAACATACCGATTCCAGATCACCACGTATAAGCATGGTGATGAAGCATCAGTATGCTTCAGGCAGCAAAAAAGCTGCCTGAATACATAAATAACTAGCGTTTATCCACCGGGAGATAATCGCGCCGACCTGAGCCTGTATACAGCTGACGCGGGCGACCGATTTTCTGATTCGGATCAGCTATCATTTCGTGCCAGTGTGATACCCAGCCTACTGTACGTGCCAGTGCAAACAGCACGGTAAACATAGTTACCGGAATACCTAAAGCACTCAGCACAATACCGGAGTAAAAATCCACGTTCGGATAAAGCTTGCGTTCAACAAAATAAGGATCTTCAAGCGCAATTTTTTCCAGAGCCATTGCCAGCTTGAATTTAGGACTATCATGCAATCCAAGTTCCTTTAACACTTCATCACATGTCTGCTTCATGATTTTGGCACGCGGATCCATATTTTTGTACACGCGATGTCCAAAACCCATCAGACGATAACGCTTTTCTTTAACTCCCTGCATAAATTCTTCAACACGGGACACATCACCAATTTCATCCAGCATTTTCAATACTGCTTCATTGGCACCACCATGGGCAGGTCCCCACAGGCAGGCAATGCCGGCAGCAATACATGCAAACGGATTGGCTCCGGAAGAACCGGCAATGCGTACTGTAGAAGTAGATGCATTCTGCTCATGATCCGCATGCAAAATGAAAATCCGGTCTAAAGCACGTTCCAGCACAGGATTAACAACATAATCCTCAGTTGGTTTAGCAAACATCATATGCAGGAAATTACCGGTATAAGTCAGATTGTTCCGCGGATAATTAAATGGCAATCCTTTTGAGTAGCGGTAACACATAGCTGCGAGAGTCGGAATCTTGGCAATCATACGGTATTCCGCAATTCGGCGGTGTTCAGGATTATTGATATCCAGACTGTCCTGATAGAATGCAGCCAGTGCACCTACCACCCCAACCATCATTGACATCGGATGAGCATCACGACGAAAACCCCTGAAAAACCAGGTTAATTGTTCATGCACCATATTATGGCGCAAAACACCCAGTTCAAATTTCTGTTTTTCGACTGCATCAGGTAATTCACCATATACGAGCAGATAGCATGTTTCCAGATAATCACTGTGTTCAGCCAGCTGCTCAATAGGATATCCCCGATAATATAACTGCCCCTTTTCACCATCAATGAAAGTGATTTTGGATTCGCAGGATGCGGTTGAAGTAAACCCGGGATCAAACATAAATGTCCCGGTTTCACCATACAGTTTACGAATGTCCACTACATCCGGGCCCAAACTGCCAGACAAAACCGGCATCTCAAAAGGCTCTTGCCCCTCAATGCTCAGTATAGCTTTCTTAGTCATCTCCAACTCCTTAATTTTCAATTTTTCTATTTAAATAAACTAAACTTAAATACGTTAACAAAAGCCAGGTATTTACAGCTACTGAGCCTGCCTGATTTTAGCCAGAACAGACTCAAATTCAGAGTCAGTACAACCCTCAGACTGATTGATTAACGCCAGAATTTCCGGATCAGGCAAATCCATTAACGCCACAAACACAGCTAACTCTTCGTTAGATAACTGATCAAAAGCATGTGTCATAAACCGACCAAGAATAATATCCAGTTCCAGTAAACCGCGTCGGGTTAGCCAACGTATGCGACGTTTGGCATTATCATCAAAATCCTGCATCAGATAGCTCTTCTCAACATTAAATCTTTAATCTTACCGATAGCACGTGTCGGATTCAGATGTTTAGGGCAAACATCCACACAGTTCATGATCGTATGACAACGGAACAGACGGTAAGGATCATTCAGATTGTCCAGACGTTCATTGGTGCGCGTATCACGAGTATCAGCAATAAAGCGGTAAGCATTCAGCAAACCTGAAGGACCAACAAATTTGTCAGGATTCCACCAGAAAGAAGGACATGAAGTAGAACAGCAGGCACACAGAATACATTCATATAAACCATCCAGCTCTTTACGCTCAGCCTGTGACTGCAGACGTTCACGTGTCGGAGCAGCTGTATCATTGATCACATAGGGTTTAATTGAATGGTATTGATTGAAGAACTGAGTAAAATCGACAATCAGGTCACGGATAACCGGCAAAGCAGGTAACGGTTTTAACACTATCGGCTGTTTCAGACTGCGAATATCGGTCAGACATGCCAGACCATTTTTACCATTAATATTCATACCATCAGAACCGCAAATACCTTCGCGGCAGGAACGGCGGAATGACAAACTGTCATCCTGCGCTTTAAGTTTAATCAGCGCATCCAACAGCTTTACATCAGTCGGTTCAATTTCGAGTTCATAATCTTTCATGTACGGCTTATCATCCACATCGGGATTATAGCGGTACACCTGGAAGCGGATTTTTTCCATCTTGATAGTTCCTTAGTAAACGCGTTCAGCTGGTTTTATGTATTCCACACTCAGAGGTTTAGTGTGTACTGGTTTATATTCCAGATGCTGATCTTCAGCGTAGTACAATGTGTGTTTCATCCAGTTTTCATCATCACGATTCGGATGATCATCGGAAGCATGTGCTCCGCGTGATTCTTTGCGTGCCTCAGCAGAAACCAGGGTCGCCTGAGCCACTTCAATCAGATTATCCAGCTCCAGCGCTTCCAGCCGCGCAGTATTCCAAACCTTACTCTTATCATGAATCTGGGTTTTGGCTACACGTTCGGCAATTTCATTGATTTTCTCAATTCCTTCTTTCAGCAGAGCATCTGTACGGAATACCCCAGCATGTGACTGTACACACCGCTGCAAATCATTACGCACTTCAGATACCTCTTCACCATTAGTCTGATTTTCCAGACGGCTCAGACGTGCAAGTGTTTTCTCACCAACATCTGCCGGCAACTCACGATGTGCTACCTGCTTTTTGATGTAGTCAATCATATGATCGCCGGCTGCTTTCCCGAACACCACAAGGTCAAGTAAAGAATTAGTACCCAGACGGTTTGCACCATGCACTGAAGCACATGCACATTCACCTGCTGCATAGAAACCAGGAACCGGAGCTTCCAGATCATCACCTTTGGCCATTACCACCTGACCATGATAATTAGTAGGAATACCGCCCATCATATAGTGGCAAGTCGGAACCACCGGAATCGGATCTTTAATTGGATCCACACCGGCAAATTGAATGGAAATCTCGCGGATACCTGGCAGTTTTTCCATAATTTTTTCTGCGCCAAGATGGTCCACTTTCAGCAGTACATGGTCTTTATTTTTACCTACACCACGGCCTTCATGAATTTCAATAGCCATTGCACGGGACACCACATCACGACAGGCCAGATCTTTTACAGTTGGCGCATAACGTTCCATAAAACGCTCGCCTTCACTGTTGAGCAGAATACCGCCCTCACCACGCACACCTTCAGTAATCAACACCCCGGCACCCGCCACACCAGTAGGATGGAATTGCCAGAACTCCATGTCTTCCAGAGGAATGCCTGCACGTGCAGCCATACCCAGACCATCACCAGTATTCATATAGGCATTGGTAGAAGAAGCATAGATACGTCCGGCACCGCCAGTAGCAAAAAGTACAGCCTTTGCATGCAAAATGAAAACTTCACCCGTTTCCATTTCCATTGCAATAACCCCGATTACCACACCTTCTGAATCCCGAATCAGATCCAGAGCAGCCCACTCCACAAAAAACTGAGTTTCTGCATGCACATTTTGCTGATATAAGGTATGCAGCATTGCATGGCCGGTACGGTCTGCCACTGCACAGGCACGTTCTACAGCACGTTTACCAAACTCAGCAGTATGTCCGCCAAACGGGCGCTGATAAATTTTGCCGGATTCAACTCGGTCAAACGGCATACCCATATGTTCAAGTTCAACTACAGCATCAGGAGCGCGGCGTGTCATGAATTCAATTGCATCCTGATCACCCAGCCAGTCGGAACCTTTAACGGTATCGTACATATGCCAGTTCCAATGGTCTTCCTGTACATTACCCAGCGAAGCAGAAATCCCGCCCTGGGCAGCTACCGTATGAGAACGGGTTGGAAAAACCTTAGATAGCACTACTGTATTTAAACCTGCTTTAGATAATTGCAGAGCGGCACGAAGCCCTGCACCACCGCCGCCTACGATTACTGCATCAAAACGACGTACCGGCAAACTCTTGGGCATATTCATGCTACCCCCCAAATCACTTTAACAGAATAAATCAGACAGCCAACCAACCACAGGATAGTGGCAACATGCAAAAACAGACGCAAACCTGCTGGTTTGATATAGTCCATCCACAAATCACGTATACCAACCCATGCATGCAATACCAGTGCCAGCACAAAAATCTGTGTTATCAGACGAACCCACGTCTGAGCAAAGAAACACTGCCATTCCTGATAACTATGCGGTATACAGATAATCATAATTAAAAACAAGACTGAGTACACCAGCATGATTACTGCCGTGATACGCTGCATAATCCAATCGCGCAGACCATAGTGCGCGCCGGCTAATTTACGATCAATCATGATAACAAGCACGCTCCATAAATAATAACGGACAATACAATTGCACAAATAACCACCGCTTTAGCCGAAGCGCGTGCCGTTTTTAGTTCTGTGCCTTTATGAATATCCATAAACAAAAAACGTACACCGGCCAGACTGTGGTAAACATATGCCAGCAAAAGAACAAAAAGAATGCACTTCACCAAAGGATGATGCACAAGCTCCTGATAAGTATTGAACGCAGATTCATGAGAAAGCGTACCTGAAAACAGCCATAAAAACAGCGGAATACAGATAAATAGCGCGATACCACTAAAACGATGAAAAATAGACACAAGACCCGGAATGGGTAATCGTATCTTTTGTATATCCAGATACACTGGCCTTTCTTTTTGCATCGGTAACTCCTCTTGTATTATTAGAAGATATAAACTCAAAACCAGCGGCCAAAGCCGCACCCAACCGAAATTTACTGCAATTGACCCAGTTTTTAACAAACAGGTAACATTACTACACACCAATTATTTACAATACCAGTATCAGTACTCAGCAGAGCTACCACTTAATTGCAAAGACTGATTTCCAAGTTGTAAATAACGCCGGCGCCATTCATAAGGAACACCGTCGACACTTTGGCTCAAACGCCCGATACAAAGGGCATGCGAACCCATATCTGCCTTCAACAGTCTGGCAATCTCAGGACGCAAAACTGTTTGCCAAAGCCATTGTCGCGAAGTATCCATCAAAACATCATACTCAAGCAACAAAAAAGCATAAAAACTACGGCGGCGGCGCATAAAACGTACATTTAAATCCTGCAATAACGCAACAGGTAAAAATAATTCATCTACCGCCACTTCAATATAACCGGTACGCCATAGCAGCATAATTTTCCATACCGGTTCTGCGATTTTTATACCCAACTGCATAGCAGTTTCTTCATCCGCAACAGCAACAGTCACACTCAAAACTTCAGCTACCGGCCAAACCTGCTCAGTTTTAGCCTGTTGCAATACCGGAATTTCAGTAAAAGGATAATATCCCCAGTCCCAGTTTTGCTGGGTAACAAAGGTTCCTACCCCTTGATAACGCTGTAAAATACCCCGCGCCGCCAGTTCACTCAAACCTTTACGCACAGTTCCCTGACTTACATTCCACTGCCTGGCCAGATCCCATTCACTCGGCAAAGGCTGGCCAGGCTTGAAATCACCATCAGCAAGCAAATGAAAAACCCGCTGCATTACAGACTGGTATAAAGGAATGTGTCTTTTAAGCGAACTGATTTTAAATCTATTGTACGACATTTCAAACTCATGTAAATAAAGTCTTATATAAGACATAAGATAACACAGAAAAACTCACTTAATATTCTCAAAAAAGCATCAATCTATTACTTCAATTAATTTAATTTTGAAAATAATTTTGCTATCATACAGCCCAAATTCTTGTAGTACAGACATATTAAATACCTTTAAGACAAGAAAAAATATTTATAGTCGTGTTTTTATTTTAAGAGGATATGTTATGAAAAAACCTGTACGCATTGCCGTGACGGGTGCTACCGGTCAGATTGGTTATGCTTTACTGTTCCGGATTGCCAGCGGTGACATGCTGGGAGCTGATACTCCGGTTATCCTGCAATTGCTTGATTTGCCTCAGTCGCAAACTGCTGCCCAGGGGGTAATGATGGAATTACAGGACTGTGCATTTCCCTTGCTTACCGATATGTTTGCAACTCATGATCCAGAAGTGGCATTCAAAGATGCAGATATAGCTATCCTCGTCGGTGCACGTCCGCGCAGTAAAGGTATGGAACGCAGCGACTTATTACAGGCCAATGCCGAAATCTTCAAAACACAAGGTGCAGCACTGAATAAAGTAGCCAGCCGCGATGTTAAAGTCCTTGTTGTTGGTAATCCTGCCAATACCAATGCTTATATCGCCATGAAGTCTGCCCCTGATTTACCGGCGAAAAATTTTACCGCACTGATGCGCCTGGATCAGAATCGCGCACTTAGTCAGCTGGCAGAAAAAATTAATAAACCAGTAAGCAAAATAAAACAACTGTGCGTGTGGGGAAATCACAGTCCTACCATGTACACTGATTACCGCTTTGCTCAGATAGATAATGAAAACGTAGCAGAAATGATTAATGATCAGGACTGGTATGTAAAAGAGTATTTGCCTAAAGTAGGCAAACGCGGATCAGCTATCATTGAAGCACGAGGTCTGTCTTCTGCTGCCAGTGCCGCCAATGCAATTATCGATCAGATTCATGACTGGGTAATCGGCAGTAATGGAGAATGGGTTACTATGGGCGTCCCCTCAGACGGTTCTTATGGCATCCCGGAAGAAATAGTATTCGGCTTTCCCATGACTTGTGAAAATGGCGAGTACACTATTGTTCAGGATTTACCTATTGATGAATTCAGTCAGCAGCGTATTAATCAGACACTGGCTGAACTTGAAGAAGAAAAATCAGAAGTGAGCAGCTTACTTTAAATACTGAAAATATCTCTGGCCGGCCTGAAACATCAGACCGGCTTTTTTATCACCTGTTTGTATTAATGCTGATTAATACAAAATAGATTTCAATACAAATATCAGCAATATTAGCGAACTAATTACTATCAATACCAGCGCCAGACAGTTTACCCAGTATCCGAGCACCTGTTTTTGCTGTCTTCCAAGTAAATACTTAAGCAAAACACCCAATAACATTACAAAAAGAAACAGACTCAGCAACCGGCCTATCATTTATTTTCCAAAACACGTTATATCTGTGCAAACCAGACAAAGTCGTTATAATGCCAGTTTTCTATTCTTTTAACTAATCCTATGAAAGAAATAGACAGCATTGGCATTGTAACCCCGCAAAAGTGGTCTTTTGACAGCCCGCTCACCCTGCAAAACGGTTGTGTTCTGCCCCAGTTTGAATTAATGATTGAAACATACGGCACACTTAATGCAGACAAAAGTAATGCGGTATTAATATGTCATGCCCTGTCAGGAAATCACCATGTAGCGGGTTATCATAGTAAAAATGATAAACACCCCGGCTGGTGGGATAATATGATTGGTCCGGGAAAACCTGTTGATACCAATCGTTTTTTTGTTGTCGGCTTAAATAATCTGGGCGGCTGTCACGGCAGTACCGGTCCGTTGAGTATCAATCCGGACACAGGAAAAGCTTACGGCGCTGATTTTCCGATGGTAACCGTAAAGGACTGGGTAGAAAGTCAGTCTATGCTGGCCGACCGCTTCGGCATTGATAAATGGGCTGCGGTTATGGGCGGAAGTCTTGGCGGGATGCAGGCATTACAATGGGCAATCGACAAACCGCAACGCCTGAGACATGCATTGATTATTGCCTCAGCTCCACGATTATCTACCCAAAATATTGCCTTTAATGATGTAGCCAGACAAGCCATTCTTACTGATCCGGATTTTTGTCAGGGACAATACGCGCAACAGCAGAAAATTCCACGACGAGGTTTGCGTATCGCTCGTATGATGGGACACATTACCTATCTGGCAGAAGACGGATTGGGTAAAAAATTCGGGCGCCAGATGCGACAACCAAACTACCAGTATGATTACAACGTTGAATTTGAAGTTGAATCCTATCTTCACTATCAGGGCGATAAATTCGCTGAAGTGTTCGATGCCAATAGTTATTTACTGATGACAAAAGCACTTGATTATTTTGATCCGGCGCGTGATTATGATGGTAATCTGGTAGCCGCAGTATCGGCAATTCAGGCAAAAATACTGATAGCCAGCTTCAGCAGCGACTGGCGTTTTTCACCCAGACGCTCACAGGAATTACTCGATGCTTTGGTAGCAGCCAACAAACCCGTGCAATATATTGCTCTTAAATCAGCTCACGGACATGATGCCTTTTTAATGGAAGATGCTGATTATCAGGCGGCTATCCGCATTTATTTCAACAATATTGCCACTGAACTAACACAATGAACATATCATCAGTACCACTGCGTGATGACCTGCAAATGATTTTCGACTGGATTACACCCAATAGTCGTGTACTGGATTTAGGCTGCGGAGACGGAGAACTGCTGGCCGCACTAGTCAAACACAAAAATTGTCAGGGATATGGATTAGAAATTAATACCAATAGCGTATTAGCTGCTATGCAACGTGGCATCAACGTAATACAGGCTGATCTGGAAGCCGGTTTGCAACATTTTAATGATAACAGCTTTGACATTATCGTTTTAAGCCAAACCATTCAGTCTATGCAAAATACGGAAAACATCCTGCAGGAAATGAAACGAGTCGCCGCAGAAGCTATTGTCACCTTTCCCAATTTCGGCTACTGGCGCAACCGCCTGCAAATCGCACTGGGTGGACATATGCCGGTATCCGAACGCATGCCCTATCAATGGTATAACACCCCGAACATTCATTGGTGCACCCTTCAGGATTTTGATAAATTATGTGCCAAAAATCATTTAAAAATTTTGCAACGTGCGGTGATGAGTGGAAATAAACGCATTTCTCTTTGGCCAAACTTGCTTGGTAGTCTGGCCTTTTATCGCGTAGGCTGATCATCACACAGTTAAAGTATACCAGCTGGTATCTGGTATACTTTAACAACATTATCCATTTACACACTAAAAACGCACAACTCATATCCAGCATAAATCAGCTAATCTAATTGATAATTACCAATTCATTTATCTATATAGTATTCTTATATAGCCACAGAAAAATTTTCTTAACTAATTTAGGCATTATTCCCGTCAAGTCCGTTTATTCATTGTGCTGCGCTAATGCGATTTACGCTTATTTATGCGAAAATTAGCCATTTCCCTATTTATCAGACCAACATGAAATTACATCAACTAGTTGCAGCTGAAGTTGAACAAGCATTTAGCGCAAACGGGCTCACAGACCAGCCAATTATTCTGCAACCAGCCAAAAATCGTGACTTTGGCGATTATCAAATTAACGGCGTCATGGGTGCAGCCAAAAAAACCAGACAAAACCCTCGCGAACTGGCACAAAAAGTTGCCGATGCATTACAGCAGAACCCACTGATTGCCACAGCAGAAGTTGCCGGCCCTGGTTTTATTAACTTAAAACTTCGCCCTGAAAAACTGGCACAATATATTAAGGCCTCATTGCAGGATGAGCATCTGGGTATTGCCAGAAACAGCAAGCCACAAACAATAGTTATAGATTACTCATCACCCAATCTGGCTAAAGAAATGCACGTAGGTCACTTACGCTCCAGCATCATAGGTGATAGCCTTAATCGCGTACTTACTTTTCTCGGACATAAAGTTATTGCCCAAAATCATGTAGGTGACTGGGGCACACAATTTGGTATGTTGGTCGCCTACCTGATAGAACAACAGCAAAACGGGCGTGCAGATCTCGAACTAGCGGATTTAGAACAATTCTATCGTAATGCCAAAGTACGCTTTGATGAAGATAAAAACTTTGCCGACACAGCACGTGATTACGTAGTTAAACTTCAAAGCGGAGATGCCAGCGTACTGGCATTGTGGCAACAGTTTGTACAGACCTCTTTGCAACATGCTCAGGCGGTCTATAAAAAACTTGGCCTAAAACTTTTACCAGCCGATGTAACCGGCGAATCATTTTATAATGATCAGTTACAATCAACTGTAAATGAACTTCTTGCCAAAGGTATTGCCGTTGACAGTGACGGTACTAAAGTTGTTTTTCTGGATGAGTTTAAAAATCAGGATAATGAACCAGCAGCATTTATTATTCAGAAAAAAGATGGCGGATTCCTGTATGCCAGTACCGATTTAGCCTGCCTGCGTTACCGGATTAATACCTTGCACGGCAACAGATTGTTATATGTTGTGGATGCGCGCCAAAGCCTGCACTTTGATGAATTATTTACAGTTGCCCGTAAAGCCGGCTGGCTACCTGATACCGTACATGCGGAACATGTACCTTTCGGTACCATGATGGGTAAAGACGGCAAACCGTTTAAAACCCGTAGCGGTGACACAGTAAAATTAATGGATTTACTAAACGAAGCTGTAACACGTGCATCTGCTCTGGTTGCCAGCAAAAATCCTGAACTGAGCGCCGATGAAATCGCACATATAGGTGAAGTCGTAGGCATAGGTGCCGTAAAATATGCAGATTTAAGTAAAAATCGTACCAGTGATTACATATTCGACTGGGACAGCATGCTCTCTTTCGAAGGCAATACTGCTCCTTACTTACAATATGCCTATACCCGCGTGCAAAGTGTTTTTCGCAAAGCAGGTACCTGGGATAACAATGCTGCGATCACCCTGAACGAAGCCATGGAACAACAACTGGCTGTAGAATTACTTAAATTTGAAGATGTTCTGGATAGTGTTGCCAATACCTCTTATCCGCACTATCTCGCCGCTTATCTGTATCAGATTGCCACCCTGTTCAGCCGCTTTTATGAAGCCTGCCCAATACTGAAAGCAGACGAAGCCACTCGCAACAGCCGGTTGCAGCTCACCAGCCTTACCGGCAAAACCCTGCAACAGGGTCTGGCATTATTAGGTATAGATACACTTGAAACCATGTAACTAAAACAAACATATCAGCAAAATAAAAATGCACCATTTAAATTTATATAATGGTGCATTTTTTTCAACTGGCAAATCAGCCCAACAACAGTCAGATAATATCTACAATATACTGTTTGAAATCTTACCTATTGATAAATATTATTTATCCGTAAACCATACCTTACGCATAAAATATATATCTGTATAAATACCTGTCAATGAAAGCTTACAACAGTATATATAGAATTAATTTAACTTCGAATTCAGGTAAATTCGAATATCATGCCAATGACAATTATACTTAAAATACAAAATTGACAGCAGATAAAAAATTTCTAAGTAGTTTTTAGTTAGTGTTCAGACAGACTGAGTAGAAATAAAAAAAGATATCTTAGCTTATAAGATATCTTTAAAATTCGATGGTGCGGATAAAGAGACTCGAACTCTTACGCCTTTCAGCGCCAGAACCTAAATCTGGTGCGTCTACCAATTTCGCCATATCCGCAATCAATCAGTAAAAGATTGAGCGATGAATTATAGGTTAGTTTGCAAATTGTGCCAAGTGAAATATCTTAAGCATATACAGACAGATGCAAATAAGCTGTGAGTGAACATTAATAACTAGGGGTTTCTGATTGCATATACCCAGTAATAACAGTCTGAATATCACAAACTGATAATCGACTATGAATGCCACCAGCACAGATAGTTTGATTGCATACAAAAAACAGCAAACAAATAGCCCATTAACAATCAAGAATTTAATTAAATCAGAAATCAGGAGAAAAAATATTGGTGGGTGATGACGGAGTCGAACCGCCGACATTCTGCTTGTAAGGCAGACGCTCTACCAACTGAGCTAATCACCCCTAAGAGAGAAAACAGCAATTATGAAATTGGCGCGGCGGACGGGGCTCGAACCCGCGACCCCCGGCGTGACAGGCCGGTACTCTAACCAACTGAGCTACCACCGCGCAAGTTTTACGCAACGCATAAAACAGAAAACTGGTGGGTGATGACGGAGTCGAACCGCCGACATTCTGCTTGTAAGGCAGACGCTCTACCAACTGAGCTAATCACCCTGTGCTGTCGAGGCGCGTATTTAATCACAGAGTAAGAAACACAGCAAGCCCTTTTTATTGCAATGTTGCACATTTTTTTTAGTTTACTGTTTTTTCAATTTAAATTTTATGTTATTTAAAGTTTATCTTTTAATTTAGCTTTAGAGTATGTTTTAGATACCCTCTTCTCATATGGATCTTTAAAGTAACTGGTTTAGTTCGAAGTTTATCTGTTTTCTGAATCTGAAGCTGATAGCATATTAAATATGTCTGCAAAACATGTATTACTTTTGTTATATTAAACCAAGTTTATATTTATATCTTATATACCTAGCTTTAAATTCAATAATATATATATATATAAAATTATCATTATCAAACGATATTTATCATAAATTTTAGCAATTAAATTGCTCAAAATATTCAATAACAAATTATTTAATTTTAAATAATTTTTTTAAATAGCTACCAGAATAAATAAATTAAAATATTTTCAATTTAATAAAGACAAATTTCCAAGCAATTTAAGCAATTATTTATAAATTTACGCTTATTTATTAGCATTATCTAAGCAAAGTTAATTTATCTTCTTCTACAATCAACTGATAGTTAAACCCCTTTTTATTTAAATTTTTAGCATAAAATTGCTTAATAACACATTGAAATATTAATATATATTTAGTTAAACCTTAACCCTGCCTGCAGCCATATTTGAATCATATCTGCCAGAGCTTTTAAACATAAATCCTGATTAGAAACTTTATTTTTTCCTGACTTATAGCAACTCATCAGATTTCCTTATAGTTCACTAATCTACCGAATCGTACAGAGGTTTTACAGATAGTTGGGAAAGCAATAACCAAACAAGGAAATTCATGAATAAACAAAAAAATAAACTTCGCCAAATTTCAGTAATCAAATACACCCTATCCGGCCAGATAGTGACTTCTGTATTTCTGGGTATTTTTAATTTTATTACAATCCCATCAGCTTTGGCTGCGGCAAATATTTTTGCCGATATCCCCTTACATCTGCAAAGTAAATCTATTACCACTTCATCTTACAGCGTTAAACCCAATATAACGCTTTACATCGATGATTCCGGCAGCATGTCTATGAACATCGTACCCATTACCTATAAATGCCGGGTCAGCAGATGGATTCCTAATCCTAATGGTAAAGGTGGCAGCTGGCCGCCATATGGTGGTTATGAATACGGATTCAATGAAAAACCTAAAAACACTTCGGAAGTCAGATATAGCTGTAACACATACCGGCGCATTGATGCTGTAAAAGAAGTTCTGACAGATATCATTAAAAACTACCATAATGATATGTACTTTGCCTTTCGCCCGATGTGCGGAACCGGCGATCAGAAAAAATTTAATAAATTTTATGATACTTCTGATCAGGATAATTACGAAAGTATGCTTGATAATATTAATCGCCTGGAAACGCCATGTGATACCCCTACCACCCGTCAGTTCCCGGTTATTGCCCGCAATTTAGTAATCAACAAACTCAAATACCGTTGTCAAAAATCATATATTATTTTACTCAGTGATGGCGAGGCCGATAATACATATTCAGTTTCGGATAAAAATTACAATAACACCAATGATTTACGTTACGATGCCTACTTCGATCGTGATTTTCAAAGTAATAACGAGCGATTAGATTTTCTTGCCCGTAATCACAATGTTAATAAGCCATTACGTCTGAAATTCTATACAGACAGGCTCAATAATTATAATTTTGGTGATTATATTTATACCAAAGACTATTACAATGCTACTGGTAAATCCATTAGTGCATCACCAGACAGAAGAAAAACTGATGATGCAGGCCAGCCATGGAATGAGATCGATCCACACACAGGCAAACGATTCATTCAGACAGCGCAAACATTTACTATTGGTGTAGGATTGGGTCAGCGCAATACCAATGAAGCAAAAATAGCTATTCCCTATTTAGAAAATGCTGCGACGCCAGGCGGAGAATACAATGAAAAAACCAATCCTGACGGACGCTTTTTCAATGCCAATTCCCGCGATGAAATTATCAGAGCCTTTGACAAGGTTTTTAAAACCATCAAAGCTGAGATTACCTCATCAACCATGCAAACAACCAATACAGCTCCTACCATAGCTATTTCAAATACTGATCTGGGTAACCTCTCTATTACGGCAAAAATTGAAACAGGTTCATGGAGCAGCCAAATTTGCATTAATGACATAGAAAAGCAAAGCAATAATTCCTGTCCGATGCAACCTTCTTATGATAACCGGCAGTTATTACTCAATGACGGTAAAAATACATATCTATATAGTGATAGCCTCAATAGCTTTAGCAATAATACGTTTAAACTTAGCAGTAATGATAAGAATCGTGATGAATGGCGTGACGGGCTGCTCGCCTGGTTGAATCGCTCATTAACTGACGCCACTCAGCAAAAAAATGATTTCACTCTGAATTATCGAAAACGCCGCCCGCTTAAAGATTTCGGAAACACTCGCGACATTGGAGATATTATTGATAATTCAATCATTACAGCCGGCAAAACTGAAAATAACCGTCAGAAATATCTGATTACTTCAGCTAATGACGGTATGGTTTATGTTTTTCGCTCAAGAAATAATTCCAGCTATCCTTATGATTTAAAATTCAATTACATGCCAATAAATATAGAAAGACAAAGCAATGACGGTTCGGACTTAGTATCACATTACTACAAAAATTTAGCCAGTAAAGATTATGCTTCCAATGATACTAATCATCACCTTTATCTGCTTAACGGAGGGATGGTAGTTCAGCAAACGGACGGAGATAATAATCGTCCTCAGCAAATATTTATGGTCTCTACTTTAGGCCAGGCCGGACGCGGAGCCTTTGCTATTAATATCGGCGGCCACGATATCCTTACCGGCCAACCCCTGGCTGCTGAGAATATGAACGCATCTGACTGGTATAAAAGCGTATTCCTGTTTCAAACTCCCGGCGGAAAAAATAATCAGTTCGGATACACAGTAGGGACACCTGCCATAGCCCGCATTCGGGTTAATTCAAATCCGGATGCCTCGGAAACTTCACTAACGGATCATATCCGTCAGGCTGCATTTATCAGTAATGGTTATAATTATTCTCCATCGCTGGCTCAGGATATTGCAGTAAAACCCTCACCTGAATCTGCATTGTATATTTATGACATTCTTGGTATAGATGTTGGTACCCAGGCATACACCCGTACCGGTACACAAAAAGGTGAACTGATTGCCAAACTAGTCGCACCTGGCGGCTCAGGGGGACTTTCAAGCCCAACTGCGATTGACATTAATGGGAATGGCATTGCCAGCATTATTTATGCCGGTGATTATAGTGGTAATTTATATCGCTTCGACTTACGTGCCCCCAATCCGTCTGACTGGAAAGTCTATAAAATATTTACAGCCAATGGCCCGATTACAGCCGCACCGAATGTATTTCTGGCAAAAACGAGTACCAAATCCTCTAGTGGTAATAAAACACCCAGACTAACTGCAATAGTTACATTTGGAACAGGTAGCGATATTTATCAGAATGATTTAAACAATAAAGACCAGCAAACTGTATATGGAATATATGACGATTTGAGCCGGGAAAATGTTGAAGAGATCAGCAAAAGCAGACTTCTAGAGCAAACGCTTACCAAGAATGGAAATTATCGCCAGCTCAGTAACTATCCATTTTATCCTTCAGTACATCAAGGCTGGTATTTTAATTTGGAAAGTAATTCCGGAGAACGCGTAGTAAGCAAACCTGTGATTGTATCATATGCTGGTGCAGTACTTTCGCGTATCTATAATGTAAATAAAGAAGAAAAACTGCCTGATCCGTGCAAGCCAACCACAGTAACTCAGCGCAACTCAGTTATTACCGGCAAAATTCAGTTTAATGTTAAAACCGGTGGTGCATTACTTAAAACTGATCCAAATTTTGTGTTTGACGATAAAGCACCGGTTGGTAGCATAGTAAATAGTGAAGGACCATTTGGTTTTACCGTGGTGGGTAACAATATATATGATATTGGCGGCTCTCTTACACAAAAACCATTGCGTGAACAAGCACAACTGTTTGAAAGCTGTTCTCGCGCTGCTGTGATAGCTGCCACTACTGACGGAGAAAAATTAACCATCAATGTACCACGCTGCCCGATCAGATTTCAGCGACTTTCATGGCGTGAAATCAAACCTAAATATTAATAATTGTAAATATTAAATAAAAATGGCTGAAAATTTCAGCCATTTTTTAAAATATAATATAAATTTTCAGAATTAAAATCTGAAATATTTAATCTAAACATTCAATGAATATTTACAGATGAAAAACTAAATATTTATATAATAATTATAATTTAATAATAAATTCAAATAGAGAGATATTTAAAAAAAATGAATTATTTTATATAAATATACATTTAAAATAAAAAAATAATAATACAAATAAATATAAATAAATATAAATAAATTATATTTATCCGGTTAGTTTTTTTATTTTTAAATATATTATTATTTATATAAAAACATAATACAAAATCTATCTATTTAAAATAATTCAAATTAAAACAATATACATACAGCTATTAATATTCATTTAAGTTATATAAAATAGTATATAATTAGGATAATTTATGTATAGAATTATCCTTATTAAATTTCACAAATCATCAAGCTGGAAACCAATTATTATGACATTATTATATATAAATAATAGAAAAATCCGACTTCGAAAAATATATAAATATTTATTAAGTGCTTTTGCTTTAGCATTAACCACACCGGTATCGGCAGGGGATAATGAGAATAAAGTAAATAAGGTAAATATATTTGCAGATATTCCATTGCATTTGCAAAACTCATCCACAACCAAAACTGCATATAGTGTCAAACCCAACATTGTATTTTTTATTGATTCTTCGGCCAGTATGATTGGAAAACTTAAGGGTTCATACAAATGCCGAACGCGTACATCCATTAAAAAAAATAGTAAAGATAAAACCATTGCATGGTCACCCTGGGGTGAATATAAGTACGGGTATGAAAAAAAGACAATTCCATCAAATAATAATGATAATCAATATCAATGCCAGGAAGCCACAAGATTAGACGGCGTAAAAGACGTTTTATTGAGTATTCTGGCTAATTATCGCAATGATATGTATTTTGCCTATCGCCCTTTAATTGGCACTGATGACCGCTATAATGAATTTTTCGAACCTTCTGATCCTGAGCAGTATAAAAAATTAACTAGTCTTATCAAAAATACCGTCGCGGCTGGTGGTACGCCTACAACTGCACAGTATCCAGTCATGGCCAGAAATCTGGTCATGAATAAGCTAAAGTACCGTTGTCAGAAATCTTATATCGTGCTGCTTTCTGATGGTGAAGCTGATGATACTTCTGCTAAATCAGACGTAGTGAAAGACGGCTATTTTGATGAAGGGCGTTCGGATGCTGAAAGATATGATTTCTTTGTTCGGGCTAAATATAAGAACGAAAATAAACCTAAGCGCTTACAATATTATACCAATACGCTTTACACCAAAAATTTTGGTCCGTATATCTATGAAAGTAAATTTTATACATCTGATAGTTTCGCAATTTATTCTTCAGCTAAAAAGCGCTTAACAGATGATGCCGGTCAACCATGGGATACTATAGACGAGCACACCAAACTGCCGTTTGAACAAAAAGCTGAGACCTTTACTATTAGCGTGGGACTGAAAGAGCCGAATGATAAGACAGCAACCGCAGCGGAAAAAATTGCTCGTGAATACCTGGAAAAAGGGGCTATGCCTGCCGATGGTAAACATAACTATAATGCCAATTCTCAAGAAAATATTATTCAGGCATTCAAAGATATTTTCGATAACATTAAAGGTGTTACTGAAACCACTAACACTACCTCAACAGCTACTGCACCAACTGTAGCCATATCCAGCTCAGAACAAGACAACCTGTCCATTACCGCAATCATTGAATCCGGCACATGGGGCAGTAAACTGTGTATCCGCCGAATCACTGATACTAATGACAGCAAATGCGCTCAACCTTCATACGGTAATCGCAAGTTATTATTGAATAATGGCACCGAAACTTATCTGTACTCTGCTAACCTGTCAGATTTGAATAATGATAATTTCAAAATAACCAATAATGGTAAAAATCAGTCTGAATGGGCTAATGGCTTACTGGCCTGGCTGAGCCGTTCGAAACCTGATGAGGATATTAAATCCGACAATTTTGAGCTGATATATCGTCAGCGAACTGATTCACCGCTTGCCGGATTTGGCGGAACCAGAGACATGGGTGATATTATTGATAATCCGATTATTACTGCCGGTAATCTGGATGGCGATTATCAGAAATATATGATTACCTCTGCTAACGATGGCATGGTATATGTTTTCGGCGCTACTAATAACGCCAATTTTTATGATCTGAAATTCAATTTCATGCCGATGAATATTGAGCGGCAAAGTAATGATGGTTCTGACCTGGTATCGCATTATTACAAAGATCTGGTTAATGAAAATTATGGTAAGAGCGATAAGTATCCGCATCGCTTCCTGTTAAACGGCGGTATGGTTGTTCAGCAAACTGAACAAAGTGTTGACCCGGCAACAGGTCAGCTGCGTCCGCAACAGACATTCATGGTATCAACTATGGGTCAGGCCGGACGTGGTGCTTTTGCCATTAATATCGGCGGTAACGATCTGATTTCCAAAAATCCCATTGGCGTGGATAATATGGGCAATGCCGACTGGTATAAAAATATATCCTTGTTCCAAACCCCTACCGGTCAAAACAATTACATCGGATTCACTATAGGTACTCCGGCTATTGCCCGGCTAAGAGTAAATGAAGATCCGGATGCATCCCCTACTTCTGTAGCCAATCATATTCGTGAGGCTGCATTCATCAGTAATGGCTATAATTACTCCAGTACACTGGCCAACGATCATGCAAGCCATCCGTCACCGGAGTCTGCACTTTACATATATGATATTCTGGGCGTAGATGTCGGTACCGATGGTTACAAAAAAACTGGCTATAGCAAGGGAGAACTGATTGCCAAGCTGAGTCTGGAGCAGGATCCGGATTCCGATGAACGAACTGGCGGTCTTTCCAGCCCTACAGTGTTGGATATTGACAGAGATGGCGTTGCAGATATAGTTTATGCTGGTGATTATAGCGGCAATTTATATCGCTTTGATCTGAGGTCTCCGGATCCTAAACAATGGACTGTGCACAAAATATTTTCTGCGGGAGTACCTATCACTTCTGCACCAAGCGTCATTATGGTTAATGATGTAGATGCAAAAGGTAATAGCAGCCGCAAAAAAATGACCGCAATTATTACATTTGGTACTGGCAGCGATATATATCAGTCTGATTTAAACAATAAAGATCAACAAACTGTATATGGCATTTATGATAATCTGAATGACACCTCACCTACTGAAGTTAACAAATCAGCTCTGCTCGAGCAAGAATTAACCGCTTCAGGTGAATATCGTATGCTGACAGATAAAAAATTTGATCCCAAAGTACACCGTGGGTGGTTTTTCAATCTGGAAAACGGCACCGGTGAACGAGTTGTGAGCAAACCAGCTGTTATTTCCTATGCCGGAGCTGTTATTTCCAGAACATACGAAGTCAAAAAAGACAATAAGCTCGAAGATCCGTGTCAGGCAACTGAAAGCAAACAGGAAAGCGATGTTTATAGCGGAAGAATACAATATAACATCAAAACAGGCGGCCGATTAAAAAAGGGAGATCCTAATTTTATTTTTGACTCAAATGCTCCGTTTGGTTCATCTGTGACTATTCGTGGTTTGTATAGTTTTACCATTTCTTCAGCCGCTAATAGTGTAGAAATAGGCGGTAATCTGACTCAGACCCCATTGGAGGAAAAGCAGAGAAATCAGGAACTGGAAGATTGTACTCGGTCACCGATTGTGGGTGTTGATACTAACGGTAATACAATTACCATTAATGCTCCCAGATGTGCAATAAAATTCAAGCGTTTATCATGGAGAGAAATAAAACCCGGCTACAGTGACTAATTTAGCATTAATACAACAAACGGCTATTATTTACTAGCCGTTTTTTTATAATCATTTAATTATTATAAACCAATAATTTAAATATAAAATCCCTATAAATTTTTCTTTTTAAAACTCATTAAAGTTTATTGTTATAATTTTTATATACATTTTAAATATATTTAGTTTAACTTATTAATCTAAATATATTTTATAGTGAAATTTCCAGAATATCCAAATACCTGTACACAAAGCTATTACCATTATCATAAAGATTAACATTTTGTAAATAAAATAAATATTTATTATTAATAAATACATATTTACTTATTTTGCTGTATAAATAATTAATATTACTTATTATATAAATTTGTTAATTTAGTGATAAATTATGATTGAAAGTGTATAATTTCAAGAGAAATGATATAGATATAACACTATAAAGAGAGTGTTTTTACTTTATAAACTGGATATTGTTGTTATACCAATGGGGAGTGGCCAATATGCACCACAAACATGCAAAAAATAAAAAAGACAAATTTACTAAAGGGAGAAAAGCACTGTTTTCAGCAGTTACTGCTGCGCTGAGTGTTCTTCCCGTCTATCAGGCACAAGCAGCTGATAAATCACTCGCTAATATATTTGCAGATATTCCTCTGCATTTACAAAATTCATCTACAACTAAAACAGCTTATAGTGTAAAACCCAATATCACTCTGTTAATTGATGAATCAGGTAGTATGCATGAAAAACTGCAAACTAAAGAAGTAAAATGCCGGCACCGTAATTCTATAGGTAAAAACAAAAAAGGAAAAACTACATCATGGTCGCCCTGGAGTGAATATGAGTATATATATCCAAATGGAGCACCTGCTAGTAATAATGACAAACAATATAGTTGTAAACAATACAGAAAAATTGACGGGGTGAAGGATGTCTTGCTTAAGATCATTACCCAATATCGTGATAATATGTATTTTGCCTATCGCCCGCTTCTGGGTTTAGACGATCGCTATAATGAATTTATTGACACATCTATTCCTGAGGAATACGACAAACTTATTAACATCATAAAAAATACTACAGCCGGTGGTAGTACACCGACTACGGAACAGATTGCTGTTGTAGCCAGAAATCTGGTGATGAATAAATTAAAATACCGCTGCCAGAAATCCTATATTGTGTTGCTTACAGACGGCGAGGCCAATAATCAATATGCAGAATCAGATGTCAAAGTAGATGGATATTTTGATGGAGAAACAACAGATGAGGAGAGAAAAAAAATTTTACACAGTGATGCACAACGCAAAGTAGAACGTTTGGCATACTATACACAAAAACTTGCCAAAAAGAATTTTGGTCCTTATATCTATACTAATAAACTTTACACTAATGATGGTAATGCTTTTTATAATGTTCCTAAACGCACAACAGATAATGCCGGACAACCCTGGAACTCCTGGGATGAGATAAACAAAAAAACCTTTGAACAATATGCTGAAACATTTACTATCGGGTTTGGGTTAGGTCAGAAAAATACCAGTAAAAGCAAAATTGCTATTCCTTACCTGGAAAATGGTGCTACTCCTCCCGGTGAACACCCTGTCGGTAATTTTTTCAATGCTAATACTCAAGAAGAAATCATTAATGCATTTGGTGATATCTTTGAATCAATTAATGGTTCACAGGATTCTCAAATTACTACAACCACATCGACAGCACCTACCGTAGCCATATCCAGCTCAGAACAGAATCAACTGTCTATCACTGCAACCGTAGAATCCGGAGCATGGAGTAGTAAAATCTGCATCCGCAAAATCACTGATACTAATGACAGTAAATGCGCTCAACCTTCATACAGTAATCGCCAGTTATTATTAAATGACGGAACTACAACTTATTTATACTCTGCTAACCTGTCAGCCTTTAAGAATGATGACTTTAAGATAGCTAATAATAATGGCAAAAATCAGTCTGAATGGGCTAATGGCTTACTGGCCTGGCTGAGCCGTTCTAAAAACGACGCCTCTATTAAAACTGACAATTTTGTACTCGATTATCGTCAGCGGACTGATTCACCGATTGCCGGATTTGGCGGAACCAGAGACATGGGTGATATTATTGATAATCCGATTATTACTGCCGGCAATCTGGATGGTGGTCTTCAAAAATATATGATTACCTCTGCTAACGACGGCATGGTATATGTTTTCGGTGCTACCAATAACGCCAATTTTTATGATCTGAAATTCAATTTCATGCCGATGAATATTGAGCGGCAAAGTAATGATGGTTCTGACAAGGTATCGCACTATTACAAAGATCTTACTCATAACGAGTACGGTAAGAACAGTGAGCATCCGCATCGCTATCTGTTAAATGGCGGTATGGTTGTTCAGCAAACTGAACAAAGTGTTGACCCGGCAACAGGTCAGCTACGTCCGCAACAGACATTTATGGTATCAAATATGGGTCAGGCCGGACGTGGTGCTTTTGCAATCAATATCGGCGGTAACGATCTGGTTTCCAAAGAGCCCGTTGGTGTGGACAATATGGGCAATGCCGGCTGGCATAAAGATATATCTTTGTTCCAAACCCCTACCGGTAAAAACAATTACTTTGGATTTACCATAGGCACTCCGGCTATTGGCCGGCTAAGAGTAAATGAAGATCCGGATGCATCCCCTACTTCTGTAGCCAATCATATCCGCGAGATTGCATTTATTAATAATGGCTATAATTATTCCGATACACTGGCCAGCGATCATGCAAGCCTGCCCTCTTCAGAATCTGCACTTTATATATATGATATTCTGGGTGTGGATGTCGGTACTGACGGCTACAAAAAAACCGGCTATGACAAAGGGGAACTGATTTCTAAGTTAGCTATTGAACAAGATCCCGATTCTGAAGATGAAGAAGATGAAAAAGCCACTGGCGGTCTTTCCAGCCCGACAGCAGTAGATGTTGACGGAGATGGTGTAGTAGATGTTGTTTATGCTGGTGATTATAGCGGTAATTTATATCGCTTTGATCTGAGGTCTCCCAACCCTGATAAATGGACTGTGCATAAAATCTTTTCTGCCGGAGCACCTATCACCTCTGCTCCTGGTGTTATTCGGGCTAGTAACAATAAGAAAGAAGGAACTGTTATTGTTACCTTTGGTACTGGCAGCGATGTATATCAGTCTGATTTAACCACCAAAAATCAGCAGACTGTGTATGGCATATATGATAATCTGAATGATACCGCACCCACTGAAGTCAACAAATCAGCTCTGCTCAGGCAGGAATTAACTACTTCAGGTAACTATCGTATGTTGACGGACAACAAGTTTAATCCCAAGGTGCATCGTGGCTGGTACTTCAATCTGGATAGATCTACTGGTGAACGGGTAGTAAGTAAACCGGTTATAATTTCCTATGCAGGAGCTATTATTTCCAGAGCTTACGATGTTAAAAAAGATAATAAACTGGAAGACCCATGTCAGGAAACTGTCAGCGAACAAAAGAGCGAAGTTTACAGCGGAAAAATACAATATAACATCAAAACAGGTGGCCGATTAAAACAAGGTGATCCTAATTTTGTATTTGATAAAGAAGCTCCGTTTGGTGCAGGTACCATTACTTTAGGAATGTATAGTTTTACCATATCCAATTTTAATAATAATGTCGATATTGGAGGTTCTGGGACTCAGTCACCATTGGATCCTGATGGAAAAAATTATGAAGAATGTACCCGCTCTCCTGTTGTGGGTGTTGATACAGAAGGGAATTTAATCAACATTATTGTACCTAAATGTCCAATTAAATTTAAACGCTTATCCTGGAAAGAAGTTAAAAACAGTTATTTCAATTGATTGAACATTCTGACAAAAACGGCTGATTATTCAGCCGTTTTTTTTATATTTTAAATACTGTAAATCAATCATAAACAGAACAAAAATAAATTTATCAAATATTATTAATTTACACTTTGAAAATAATTAAATATTAATAAGTAATTTATATAAATAATAAATATTATAAAATAATATATAAAATATATATTTATATTAAATATAAATTTATTAATATAATAATATTTTGCAAATCTTTACTATAAAAAAGAGGGTTTATACTTGATTAAGGCCGGATGTAAGAGAGAAAATATATAAAGCTTTAAATTTTATACAACAAAACAGATTAAATATTGTTGTTACACCATACGGAGAGTAACCAATATGTACCATAATTTTGAAAAAAATAAAAAAGGCTCATATTACAAAGGCAGAAAGATCCTGTTTTCAGCTATTACTGCTGCACTGAGTACTTTTCCTGTCTGTCAGGCACAAGCAGCTGATAATACCCTCGCTAATATATTTGCAGACATTCCTCTGCATTTACAAAACTCATCAACAACTAAAACAGCTTATAGTGTCAAACCCAATATCACTCTGTTAATTGATGAATCAGGCAGTATGAATGAAAAATTGCAAGGAGATTCTCGTAAATGCAGAATTAGAACCCGAATTGTAGACAAACGCGGACGGCTCACGTGGTCGCCATGGAGTGCTTATCAATATGGCTTTGATAACAAGGACATTACAAATACTGATGATACACAGTATAAATGTAAGTTATATACCAAAATGGAAGGTGTCAAAGAAGTTTTAACAGATATCATTGCTCAGTATCGTGATAACATGTACTTTGCCTATCGGCCGCTTTATACTCCTGAGAAGGATGTCAATAATGAATTTATAGATACTTCCATTCCGGCCAATTACGATAAATTTATTAAAATAATACAAACAGCTACAGCCGGGAGTGGTACACCACTCACAGAACAAACTGCCGTTGTAGCCAGAAATCTGGTCATGAATAAATTAAAATACCGCTGCCAGAAATCCTATCTTGTGATACTTACTGACGGTGAATCTAATAATCAGTATGCAACTTCAGATGCGGATGCGGATGGATATTTTGATGCAGGAACAATTAAAAAAAACAGAGACAGCTTTTTTCAGGGCAGTACCTATGGCACCAAAATTCAGCGTCTGAAATATTATACCAATACACTTGCCACAAAGAATTTTGGTCCTTATATTTATAGTGCTCCATTTTATAAAGAAAATGGTAATAAAATTTATTTGGCGTCTAAGCGCACGACCGATGATGCCGGACAACCATGGAATGCTATAAACCAGCTCACTGGTCAGCCTTTTGAACAAAAAGCCGAAACCTTTACTATCGGTGTGGGACTGGGTCAAAAACATAACAACATAGGCAATATTGCGATTGATTATCTGGAAAACGGCGCTATGCCTGCCGGTAATTTCTTTAATACCAACTCTCAAAAAGAAATTATTGATGCATTTGGTAAAATCTTTGAATCGATTAAAGGTTCACAAGAAACCACAACAACCACGACCACATCTACTGCACCTAGTGTAGCCATATCCAGCTCAGAACAGAATCACCTGTCTATCACTGCAACTGTAGAATCCGGAACATGGAGTAGTAAAATCTGCATTCGCAAAATTACTGATACCAATGACAGTAAATGCGCTCAACCTTCATACGGTAATCGCCAGTTATTATTAAATAACGGTACCAATACTTATCTGTACTCTGCCAACCTGTCAGCCTTTAAGAATGATGACTTTAAGATAGCTAATAATAATGGCAAAAATCAGTCTGAATGGGTCAATGGCTTACTGGCCTGGCTGAGTCGCTCTAAAGATGATGCCTCTATTAAAACTGACAATTTTGTACTCGATTATCGTCAGCGGACTGATTCACCGATTCCCGGATTTGGCGGAACCAGAGACATGGGTGATATTATTGATAATCCGATTATTACTGCCGGTAATCTGAATGGCGATTATCAAAAATATATGATTACCTCAGCTAACGATGGCATGGTATATGTTTTCGGTGCTACCAATAACGCCAATTTTTATGATCTGAAATTCAATTTCATGCCGATGAATATTGAGCGACAAAGTAATGATGGTTCTGACCTGGTATCGCATTATTACAAAGATCTTACTAATAACGAATACGGTAAGAACAGTGAGCATCCACATCGCTATCTGTTAAATGGCGGTATGGTTGTTCAGCAAACTGAACAAAGCGTTGACCCGGCAACAGGTCAGCTGCGTCCGCAACAGACATTTATGGTATCAACCATGGGTCAAGCGGGACGCGGTGCTTTTGCCATTAATATCGGCGGTAACGATCTGGTTTCCAAAGAGCCCATTGGCGTGGACAATATGGGCAGTGCCGGCTGGTATAAAGATATATCTTTGTTCCAAACCCCTACCGGTAAAGACAATTACTTTGGGTTTACCATAGGCACTCCGGCTATTGGCCGGCTAAGAGTAAATGAAGACCCGGATGCATCGGCTACTTCTGTAGCCAATCATATCCGTGAGGCTGCATTTATCAGTAATGGCTATAATTATTCTGAGACCCTGGCCAGCGATCATGCAAGCCTGCGCTCTACAGATTCTGCACTTTACATATATGATATTCTGGGTGTGGATGTCGGTACTGACGGCTACAAAAGAACCGACTTTAACAAAGGGGAACTGATTGCCAGATTGGCACCTGAACAGGATTCTGAGGATGATGATAAAGCAACTGGTGGTCTTTCCAGCCCGACAGTAGCGGATGTTGACGGAGATGGTGTAGTAGATGTTGCATATGCTGGTGATTATAGCGGCAATTTATATCGCTTTGATCTGAGGTCTCCGGATCCTAAACAATGGACTGTGCACAAAATATTTTCTGCTGGTGCACCTATCACCTCTGCACCCGGTGTTATTCTGGCTAATAACGCAGGCAACAATGCCAACAACAAAGAAAGGACTGTTATTGTTACCTTTGGTACTGGCAGCGATATATATCAGTCTGATTTAAACAATAAAGATCAACAAACTGTATATGGCATTTATGATAATCTGAATAATACCGCACCAACTGAAGTCAAGAAAACAGCTCTGCTCAGGCAGGAATTAACTACTTCAGGTAACTATCGTATGCTGTCGGACAAGAAATTTGATCCTAAAGTATACCGTGGCTGGTATTTCGATCTGGATAGTAGTACTGGCGAACGGGTAGTAACCAAACCAGTGACTATCTCTTATGCCGGAGCTGTTATTTCCAGAGCTTACACTGTTAAAAAAGATAATAAACTGGAAGACCCGTGTCAGATAACTGTTAGCGAACAAAAGAGCGAAGTTTACAGCGGAAAAATACAATATAACATCAAAACAGGTGGTCAATTAAAACGAGGTGATCCTAATTTTGTATTTGATAAAGAAGCTCCGTTTGGTGCAGGTACTTTTACTCAGGGAATGTATAGTTTTACCCTGACAGATGTGAATAATAAGCTTGATATCGGTGGTAATATGACTCAGTCGCCATTAACACCTAATCCAAAATCTTTAGAAGAATGCACTCGTTCACCTGTTGTCGGAGTGGATACAGAAGGAAATTTAGTCACCATTAATATACCTAAATGTCCAATTAAATTTAAACGCTTATCCTGGAAAGAAGTTAAAAACAGTTATTTGGATTGATTGAGCATTCTAACAAAAACGGCTGAATATTCAGCCGTTTTTTTTATGTTTAAACTATAAAATTCGTTTATAAATTTAATGAAAATAAAAATATATTAAATATTACAAATTTTTATTTATTTAAATAACAACAATCATATAGAAATAATTATACTCAATTTGAATTTAACGTATAGTTTTTCATAAAAAACAGATATATAAAACAAAATTCAATCTTATTAATGCCATAATAATTAACATATTTTTACCATAATAAAAGATATTGATACTTGAATAAATATGAATTCAGGAGAGACAATATATAAAGCTATAAATTTTATACAACAAGCATATTAAATATTGTTGTTACACCACAGGGAGAGTAACCGAGATGTACCATAATTTTGAAAAAAATAAAAAAGGCCCATATTTCAAAGGAAGAAAAATTCTGTTTTCAGCTATTACTGCTGCACTGAGTACTTTTCTGGTCTGTCAGACTCAAGCTGAATCCAATATATTCGCTGATATTCCGCTGTATTTGCAAAATTCATCTACCATCACTACTGCGTATAGCGTTAAACCCAATATAACTTTATTAATTGATGGTTCAAGCAGCATGAAAGGTGGAATTACATTCAAATGTAAAGTTCGTACACCTGTAAAAAAAAATAAGAAAGGCATTACCACTATCTGGACACCAAAACCAAAGGAATATCAGTATGGCTTCAGTCCTAAACCAACTTCTACAAATGAAATTTGGTATGATGATTGCAAGAAAGAAACTACTAAACTTGATGAGGTCAAAGATATCCTCCTGAATATCCTGGAAGATTATCGTAATGACATGTATTTTGCTTTTCGACCATTGAAAAATGCTGATGATAGTACTATTGAATTTCTTGATACTTCAATTCCTGAACAATACACTAAAATGGTCAAAAATATAACAGATGCTGAGGCTGGTAGTGGTACACCTCTGACACGACAGATCCCCGTTGTAGCCAGAAATCTGGTCATGAACAAATTAAAATACCGCTGTCAGAAATCTTTTCTTGTGGTACTTACTGACGGTGAAACTGATAATCATTATGCTAAATCAGATGCTAATGTAGATGGCTATTTCGATGAGGGACAAACAGAAGATGATAGAAAAGCATTTTTCAGATATAATGATCCGGTAACTAAACCTCAACGTCTGAAGTACTACACTGAAAAACTTGCCTCAAAGAATTTTGGTCCCTATATTTATAATTCTTTATTTTATGATAAAACCGGTCACGAAATAATTACAAAGAATACAAAACGCACAACCGATAATGCCGGACAACCGTGGAATGCTATAAACCCGTTAACTAATCAGCCTTTTGAACAAAAAGCTGAAACTTTCACTATCGGCGTAGGTCTGGGTATAAAAACTGATAAAAAATCTAATATAGCTATTGATTATCTTGAAAACGGCGCTATGCCTGCCGGTAATTTCTTTAATGCTAATTCGCAGAAAGAAATTCTTGAAGCATTTAATAAAATCTTTAAATCGATTAAAGGTTCTCAAAAAACCACAACCATAACGTCCATATCTACTGCTCCAGCAGTAGCTATATCCAACTCTGAGCAGAATCAACTGTCCATCACCGCCACCACTGAATCCGGCGCATGGGGCAGTAAACTGTGTATCCGCAAAATCACTGATAATAATAACAGTAAATGTGTTCAACCTTCATACGGTAATCGTCAGCTATTATTGAATAACGGTACCAATACTTATTTGTATTCTGCTAATTTATCAGCTTTCAAAAATGATAATTTCAAAATAGCTAATAATGGTAAAAATCAGGCTGAATGGGTCAATGGCTTACTGGCCTGGCTGAGCCGCTCTAAAAACGATGCTTCTATTAAAGTTGACAATTTTGTACTTGATTATCGTCAGCGAACTGATTCAGCGCTTGCCGGATTTGGTGAAACCAGAAACATAGGCGATATTATCGACAATCCGATTATTGCTGCCGGTAATCTGGATGGTGGCCTTCAAAAATATCTGGTAACCTCTGCCAATGACGGCATGGTATATGTTTTCGGTGCTACCAATAATGCCAATTTTTATGATCTGAAATTCAATTTCATGCCGATGAATATTGAGCGGCAAAGTAACGATGGCTCTGACCTAGTATCGCATTATTATAAAGATCTTACTAATAACGAGTACGGTAAGAACAGTGAGCATCCGCATCGCTTCCTGTTAAACGGCGGTATGGTTGTTCAGCAAACTGAAAAACGTACTGACTCCAAAGGTAAGCTGCTCCCGCAACAGACATTTATGCTATCAAATATGGGTCAGGCGGGGCGCGGTGCTTTTGCCATCAATATCGGTGGTAACGATCTGATTTCCGGGCTTCCAGTTGGTGCAGACAATACGGGCAGTAATGGCTGGTATAAAGATATCTCCTTGTTTCAGACCCCTACTGGTAAAGACAATTACCTTGGATTTACTATAGGTACCCCGGCTATTGCTCGTCTAAGAGTAAATGAAGATCCTGATGCATCGGCCACCTCTGTAGCCAATCATATTCGTGAAGCTGCATTTATTAATAATGGCTATAATTATTCTGAGACACTGGCCAGTAATAATTCAGGTCATACCTCTTCGGAATCTGCACTTTATATATATGATATTCTGGGTGTAGATGTAGGTACTGACGGCTTTCAAAAAACCGACTATAACAAAGGAGAGCTAATTGCCAAACTCGATCTGGAACAAAATTCTGATCAACAGCCTGGCGGTCTTTCCAGCCCGACAGTACTGGATATTGACGGCGACGGTGTGGCAGATATTGTGTACGCCGGTGATTACGGTGGCAATTTATATCGCTTTGATCTCAGATCACCGGACCCTAGTCAATGGACTGTACATAAAATATTCTCTGCCGGTGCGCCAATTACCTCGGCTCCGGGTGCTATTCTGGTTGAAGACCCAAACAATAATGGTAATAACAATAGTAAAAACCCGACTGTAATTGTTACATTCGGTACTGGCAGTGATGTGTATCAATCTGATTTAAACAACAAAGATCAGCAGGCTGTATATGGCATATATGATAATCTGAATGATAAAGCACCAACTGAAGTATCAAAACAAGCTCTGCTCAAACAGCAATTAACTGCTGCAGGTAACTATCGTATGCTGTCGGACAACAAGTTTGATCCCAAGATACATCGTGGCTGGTATTTCAATCTGGAAAGTGGTACCGGCGAACGTGTAGTAAGCAAACCAATTGTTATTTCCTACGCCGGAGTGGTTTTCTCCAGAGCATACGACGTTAAAAAGGACAATAAACTGGAAGATCCGTGTCAGGTAACTGAACGTAAGCAGGAAAGTGATGTTTATAGCGGAAAAATACAATATAACATCAAAACAGGCGGAAGACTGAAACGCGGAGATCCCAATATTGAATTTGATCCAAACGCTCCTTTCGGCGCAGCTCTTACAGTTAAAGGTTTGTATGGTTTAGCTTTATCCAATTCAGATACTATAAAAGGTTTAGATATTGGCACTAATGGAACACAGGGTTCATTGATACCTGATCCTGATGCAAAAAAGGAAGAATGTAGCCGTACACCTGTTTTTGGTGTCGATTCGAATGGTAATAAAATTATCATTAACATTCCCAAATGCTCGATCAAATTTAAACGTTTATCCTGGAGAGAAGTGAAAAATAACTATACTAGCTAATCTGATATCATAAAATAACGGCCAGTAAATACTGGCCGTTATTTTAATTTTGGATTTTAATTAGCAAAGTGTCCCATTTTTTCCATTTTAGTCTGCAGATAATGCTGGTTTTCAGGATTCAGACCAACATGTAAAGGCACGCGATTTGTAACATTGATACCCAGTGCTTTGAGCGTATCAACTTTCTGCGGATTATTGGTCATTAACTGTATAGACTGTACTTTAAGATAATCAAGAATATATTTGGCTAGAGTGAAATCACGGGCATCTATCGGTAAGCCTAAAGCCAGGTTGGCTTCTACAGTATCTAATCCTTCATCCTGAAGTTTATAAGCCCGGATTTTGTTGAGTAAACCAATACCGCGACCTTCCTGGCGTAAATATATAATCACGCCTTTTCCCGCCTGCTGTACGGTTTTCATCGCAGCTTCAAGCTGGGGGCCGCAATCACAGCGCCGGGAAAATAAAGCATCACCGGTAAGACATTCAGAATGAATTCGGCCAAGTATATCTTCTCCTGTAGAAATATCACCTACGGTAAGAGCAATATGTTCCTGCCTGTTGCGTACATCTTCAAATCCATGCATGGTAAATTCACCCCATTGCGTTGGCAAACGGCAGGAAGCAATAAAGCGTACAGGACTATGATCTTTGATATGGCTTTGATGTAATGTTGACATAGTATTTATCCCTTGATATGTGCTACAGCATCATGCAGATTATATAATAGTGGCGTCGCCACCATAGCCAGAGCAATCCACTCAATCAGTTCCGTATCAGTAATAGCATCAGGCTGCTGATGAGCAGCATACAAAACACCAAGTATCTGCCCCTGATCACCGCTAACAGGAACAGCCAGTTGTGAAGCTGAGTTCTGTTTTCCGCTCAGGCTGCCATCATTCAGCCACGATTGCACATCATTTACCTGATTCAACCAGCCTGTAATGGCTGTGCGTGCAAATAAATATTGATTTATCTGCTGCTGATCGCATTTCAATATAGCCGGAAGCTGGCAACCACGAGCCAATAGCCGGAATAGCTCCCCTGCTTCATCATTTCCTTCATATAAATATAAAGCAAATGTATCGTTATGATGTCGGCTTGCTACCGAGTCAAGAGCCAGATACAACTGACGCAAGGTATAGGCAATGTTATCCTTGGATGTAAATAAGTCTGCCGGATGTGTTTGGCGCAGTGCGTTTGTATTTAAATTAAATTTTTCAGCCAGACTAAATCCGTTTTCCTCATACCATAACACAGACAGATCTATTTCTGCCTGTGCCAGCTCCAGTACAGATTGTGTAGCCAGCATTGCCATCTGTATTTCTTGTACTGGTAATTTCAATCCTTGTGTTTGCAGGTAATCACGCACTTGAGCGCATGTCATACACATCCTTACTTTTTTCTTTGCAAACAGTTATTGTAACCGAAAATGATGCTGAAACCGGATATAACAACATTT
The DNA here is from genome assembly GCF_016101465.1 of Snodgrassella sp. M0110. Lineage (NCBI taxonomy): Bacteria > Pseudomonadati > Pseudomonadota > Betaproteobacteria > Neisseriales > Neisseriaceae > Snodgrassella > Snodgrassella sp. M0110. Next base: position 66,439 of record NZ_JACFQM010000007.1, read on the forward strand.
CAACCATATCAAAAATAGTCACTGTGCTGCTCAGGTATTTCTTGATCCAGGTGAAGCAGCTATTATCTTTAAGTGTATCTTCAGTAGCCGGTGAATAAACCGGCATTAATGTCACTTACTTGGTTAAATTAGTTTTATTAAATTAAATTCAGATTAAGTACTTGTATTATTTATATTTTAAACCAATAATAAACTCACCGTAGATTCACGGTAATAATTGAAAAGGAGCTGTATATGAGCAATCTGAAACCCGGTGATAATTCCGGTACAAATGGCGGGATTTATCAGGAAGTTGATCAGCATGGTCATGCTTTGGAAAATTATGCAACTATTAAAGACCATGAAAAAGCACCTCCTACTCAGCATCCGGGTAATAGCTGGCAATTAAAAAACCGGACACCTGATGGTAAACATTAAATTTGTTTCTTGCTTCTAAGCCATCTGGTTAGGTAATCATATAATTGCAATTAATAATTTATTTCAGACAATTTTATGACGATATAATTTACCAGATGGCTTTCTTTATTTCTTATAAAGTTTTTATTACACTATTTATTACACTAGTTGTGGCTTTAAGAAAAATATTTTCCGTCTAAACTGAAAACAAAACTCAAAAGTATTCTTCAAAAAAATAAATTTATTGCCATCTTAATTAACATAAAAAAATTTTCTTATACTTCTATTTACATTAAAAGCTCCTTTTTATATCATCTGATATGTATTAATTACTACTAAGTAAATAATTGTTTTATAAATATAAAGATTACATAATTTATTCCATTTGGATAATAATTATTTCTAAATCAAAACGCTCTTCAGTCAGGAATAAATATTATTGCTATTAAATGTCAGGACAACTTATGAACTTACCACAAATTTTATCGCTTATATTACTGGTTGTGATTTTGGTTCTGGCAGTCTGGCGACATGTCAATATTGGTCTTTTAGGTTTTAGTGCTGCGGCTATAATGGTTATGGCAACAACTGCAATTGCTGATGGTTCTGATACATATACAGTCTTAACCAGCAAGGATGTACTCAGTCATTTTCCCGGAGCTATTGTAACGCTGTTAATCGGTGTGTCCTTACTTTTTGCTCATCTGGAAAAAAGCGGTGGCTTAAGCTGGTTTACAGATCAGATTTACGCAAAAATGGGGCATCGCACTAATATTGTTCCTTGGATCGGCTATTTTATCGGATTTGCGATTTCGACAGCCGGTGCCTTTTCTACGGCATCGATAACGTTACTGGTCCCGGTTATTGCTGCTTTAGGCAGAAAACACCCCAGATTATTTTTTATCTGTGAAATGGCAGCAATTATTGGTGCCAATACCGGTGCACTTTCACCTATTAATCCTACTGGTCAGGTTATTCTGGATGCAGCAAAAAAAGCACATGTTGAGTATAGTCCGTGGCTAGTCTGGTTTCTGGGAATGTTAATCAGTTTTGTGCTGGTTATTGCCCTGCAAATTGTATTTCAGGATAAAAGAGTAGTCGAAACAAATGATGCTAAAGCGCCTGAAAAAGGCTTTGTACTGCTGAAACCAATTAAACAGGAAAATGGTGATAACCATCAGTTACAGCCATTTTATGCAATCTGTTCTACTATTGCGGTATTGATTTTTCTGATATTAGTGATATTTGCTAAAGCCAATGTCGGTCTGACTGCTCTGACGCTGGCAGTAATTATGATGCTGTTTTTTACGCAGCAAAGTAAAGATTTTGTGAAAAAAATCCCATGGAATGCTGTAGTGGTTATTAGTGGTCTGCTGGTTTTCATCGGTACAATGATGCAGGTAGATACAATGAAAGCGGTAGAACAAGGTCTGCTCAGTATGACCAGCAGTAAAATTGCTTTATTGTTTATGCTCGCTTACCTGACTACGTTCCTGAGTAATGTGGAGTCCTCTACTTTAGGTGTTATCAGCTTGATGATTCCGATGGTATTTACGATTTTTGGCGATTCTCCGCAAATCTCTTTGATTCTGACTGCCTGTGCGGCACCAGCTATGCTCAGTGTCGTTAACCCGATTCATATTGCCGGTACTCTGGTGGTAAGTGTAACCGAAGAAAAACAGCAGGAAATGATGTTTAAACGTTTACTGATTATTGCCTTTGCTACTGTACCGTTTTTTCCCGGACTAGCTATGATTGTTCCGGCTCTGATGATGTAATATCAATATTATTTAAAAACGCTCTGTTTTAAAGCAGAGCGTTTTATATTTCTGCACAGCAGATATTTATCTGCCTGTTAAATATTCTTTAAGATGATTTGGATTCAGCCTGCTCTTTTCCAAAGGCTGTTTTGCTTATTAATGCTGGCTGACGGAACAGACAGCTAGTCTGTTTGCAAAAAACCAGTTAACAAGCTGATTGGACTGCGGCACAATGATCATCTGTTTTCTGTTAATACTTTTTATATTTTATATGCAAATTTATTTGGTTGGTGGTGCAGTAAGAGATAAGTATCTGCAACGTCCGGTGGTCGACCGCGACTGGGTAGTGGTTGGCGCAGATGCAAAAAAAATGCTGGAAGCCGGGTATCAGCCTGTAGGCAAGGATTTTCCGGTATTTCTGCATCCGCAAACTCATGAAGAATATGCGCTTGCGCGTACCGAACGTAAAGTATCTGCCGGTTACAATGGCTTTACTTTTCATGCAGCGGCAGATGTGACGCTGGAGCAGGATTTACAACGACGCGATTTAACTATTAATGCTATGGCCGAAGATGCATCGGGTAATCTGATTGATCCGTATAACGGGCTGGCTGATTTACGCTGCGGTATATTACGACATGTCAGCCCTGCGTTTGCAGAAGACCCGGTACGTATCTTGCGCATTGCCCGATTTGCAGCGCGTTATGGATTTAAAGTAGCCGATGAAACTATGGCACTGATGTGCCGGATGGTAAATAATGGTGAAGTAAATGCTCTGGTTGCCGAACGGGTATGGCAGGAACTGGCTAAAGGACTGATGGAAAAGAATCCGCGGCTGATGATAGACGTTTTACGTGCCTGCGGTGCGCTGAAAGTAATTTTACCAGAGGTTGATGCGTTATTCGGCGTACCGCAACGCGCTGATTTCCACCCTGAAATAGATACCGGTGAGCATACTTTACTGTGTCTGCAGTATGCTGCTGAAAATGATTATTCACTGGAAGAACGTTATGCTGCTCTCACTCATGATCTGGGCAAAGCACTGACTCCGGCAGATAAATTACCACGCCACCCCGGACATGATTATGCCGGAATAGAACCTGTAGAAGCGATAAACCGGCGCTGGCAGGTACCCAAAGCCTGTGCGCAACTGGCATTACTGGTATGTGAATATCATATCAGGTTACATAGTGTCAGCCAGCTTAAACCCAAAACGACACTGGATATTCTGAAAAAAACCGATGCATTGCGTCGTCCTGATCGATTTAAACAAATTTTGCGTGTATGCCTCGCTGATATACGCGGACGCCTCAGATTTGAACATCAGTCATATCCTCAGCAACAGCACTGGCTAAATTTACAGTCTGCGGCAATGGCAATTGATGCAGCATCAATTGCCCGGACAGTGGCTGAACCGCAGCAGATAGCTCAGGCAATTGATCAGGCAAGGCTGAATCAGATTCGCCCGATACAGAACGCATATCGTCAATCTCAATCACACGGCTATTAATTATGTCATCTTCAGCACTTATTACTCAGTTGTCGGACAAGCTACACAAGCACAAACAACAAGCGGCAGAAATATACCGGCAGCGCAGGCATCCGTTTGTCTATTTTCGCCAGCATACCGGAATAATTGCTGATGTGCTGTCCACACTGTGGAAGGAATTGTTTGCCGGCGAAGAAATGTGTCTGCTGGCAATAGGTGGATTCGGACGCGGCGAAATGTATCCGTATTCGGATATGGATATTGCTATTGTCAGCAGAAATCCGATTGATGACGATATTCAGCAAAAAATTGGTGCTTTTATTCAAATATTATGGGATATCCATTTACAGCCCGCCCCTAAGGTGGGAACAATTAATGAGTTATGTGAAAGTGCCCGGGTTGATTTAACGGGTGATTCAGCCTTACTGGAAAGCCGGTATTTATGCGGCCGGCAGGATCTGGCTGCTGAATTGATTCATCAGCTTGATTTACAGCGGGATGTGGCTGCTTTTATCGAAAGTAAAATACTGGAACAGCGGCAACGATATACTAAAGCAGCCGGTGAAGCCAGTCTGCTGGAAGCCAATGTAAAAACTACTCAGGGCGGTTTACGCGATATTCATACTTTATTGTGGCTGGCAAAAGTTCAGGGATTACCCCCTCAGATTCATCAGCTGATGAAAAATGCTATTCTGAACCGAACTGAAGCCAGGCTGTTACTGAGCTGCCAGAAACAGCTGGCCAGAATCCGTATTGAGCTGCATCTGACTGCCAGACGGGCTGAAGACAGATTGATTTTTGATTTACAAACTCAGGTAGCACAGAATCTTGGCTATCGCGATGATGCAAATTCCCGAGCCAGTGAAAAACTAATGCATGATTTTTATCGTGCACTAAAAGGCGTGAAACAACTCAGTGGTATTCTGGTACCTATGCTGCGCGACCGTGTTTACGCTTCTCTGCCGCGTGTTGTGGTTAATCTGGATCAGCATTATTATCAGGTAGGTAATATGCTGGCGGTGCATAATCTTGAACTTTTCTCGCAACAGCCTGAGCATATATTCACCATTTTACGTGTTGCTCAGGAACACAATGACATAATTGGTCTGGCACCAAAAACCCTGCGTGTATGGTGGGCGGCTGCACACCAGCTAGTGAATGAAGAGTTTTATCAGAATCCGGCAAATCGCGAATGCTTTGCCGAATTCTTCAAACACGGAGAGGGTCTGACTCATTTATTGCGCTTTATTAATCTGTATGGTGTGCTCGGCCGGTATTTGCCGGCATGGGGAAAAATAGTCGGTCTGCTGCAACATGATTTATTTCATATTTATCCGGTAGATGATCATATTTTAATGGTTGTACGCAATATGCGGCGTCTGGCCATGGAACAGCATAGCCATGAACTGCCTTTTGCCGCAACATTAATGCATACTTTTGCACGCAAACATATCTTGTATATGGCTGCACTGTTTCATGATATTGCTAAAGGCCGTGGTGGTGACCATGCACAAAAAGGCGTAGCCGATGCCCGCTCCTTTGCTGAAGATCATTTTCTGGATAGTGAAGAAAGCGATTTACTGGCGTGGCTGGTAGAACAGCATCTGCTGATGTCAATGACAGCGCAGAAAGAAGATATTCAAGACCCTGAAGTGATTACCCGATTCTGCAAACAGGTTAAAACTGTTGAACGGCTCACTGCTTTATATCTGCTGACCGTAGCAGATATCCGGGGCACCAATCCGAAAATCTGGAATTCATGGAAAGCCAGTTTGCTGGAAAATTTATATAAAGCCACGCTGCATCAGCTCAATGGTAAACAAAGTAACCGGCACACTACTATTCTTGACCGCCGGCAACAGGCAATGCATGAGTTAAATCAATATCACATCAGCGAATCACAGCAGCGCCAATTGTGGCATATTCTCGGTCAGGCTTATTTTGCCCGCCATGAGTGGCAGGATATTTTATGGCATTTATCAAAAATTATTAATTATGAACAGCAGGCTCAGGCACACAGCCAAATGCTGCCGGATAATGATACCCTGAAGGTGATGGTTTATATGCCTAACCGCCCGAAACTCTTCACTGAGCTGGCTTCGGTTTTCAGTGAAGCAGGAATGAACATTCTGACTGCCCGTGCCTATATCACCGAACACAACTTTATTCTGGATACTTTTATTCTGCAATTTCCGCCGAATCTCAACCCGAATGATTATCTCACCATACAGAATAAAACCGAGCTGGCGCTTAATCAGTTTGTAAATGGTAAATTGCCGATGTCTGCGAGCAATCCGGCCAGTCTAAGCAGGCGCAGCCGTCATATTCCGATTGCACCGCGAATCAGTATTGATGAAGAAGATAATCCCGGCTGGTACAGCCTGCACATTATTACAGCAAACCGGCGTTTTTTACTTGCCAACATTGCTGCTGTTTTATCCGATTTAAATATCAGTATTCGCTTTGCCAAAATCACTACTCTGGATGAACGGGTAGAAGACAGTTTTCTGGTATATGCGCCTCAACTGGCCGATACTCAACAGCAATTGCAGCTTAAAAATGCCCTTCTGGATCAATTACTGCGCTAAGCAGTGATAACGGGAAACAGGTAATGAACAGTTTTCAGATTGATAAAAATATTCTCAGCCAGTGGCAACGGCAGGCAAACAGACAGTATCCTGCATTATGTCAGCAACGTCCATCTCAGAGCCATAAGGGTACGTTTGGCACGCTGGGTATTCTGGGTGGTTCAGAAGGCATGGCCGGTTCGATTATTCTGGCCGGAATAGCTGCACTGCATTGTGGCTGCGGTAAAGTATGGCTTGGTTTTCAGCAACCAATATTACCAATGCCAATACTAAGCCAGCAGCCAGAAATTATGTTAAATACCGCTGAACGGCTTTTACACCGTTCCGATATTACCGTATGGGTGATTGGCTGTGGTCTGAGTACCTCAACTACGGCACTGGCAACACTGACTGAATGTCTGCAACAGAAGCATATGATGGTAGTCGATGCCGATGCACTGAATTTACTTGCTCAGCAGCCTGCTTTGCTGACTGGCAGGCATAATAATCAAAATGTTGTTTTAACGCCGCATCCGGGAGAAGCTGCACGCTTACTGCAATGCAGTATTAGTGAAATTCAGAATAACCGTTATCAGGCCGCACGCCAGCTGGCGCAAAAATATTCAGCATGGATAGTTTTAAAAGGCCATCAGAGTCTGATTGTTTCACCTCATGGCCAGATACAGCAAAATGAAACCGGCAATCCGGGACTGGCAACAGCAGGTAGCGGTGATGTCTTAGCCGGCATCATCGGCAGTTTGCTGGCTCAGCAAATCCCACCGGAGCAGGCAGTATCAGCCGGAGTATGGTTACATGGTGCTGCAGCAGATATTCTTGCTGCCAATGATACCGGTCCTATAGGTTTATGCGCCGGTGAAATAGCTACAGCAGCACGCTGGCTGCGCAACCGTTTAACTGAATCTGTGTGAAAACAAAACAGATGGTTAGATAGCCATCTGTTTTATCAGTTTATCCGCTTTTATATTTCGGAAACTGCATTATTTATCTGTTAAAGCCCAGTCTACTGCTGCAGTAGCATGAATTGCCGTAGTATCAAATACCGGTACCGGACTGTCATCCTGCGAAACCAGTAACATAATTTCGGTACAGCCAAGAATGATGGCTTGAGCGCCCTTATCAACCAGACGCCGGATAATCTGCCGGTACTGCTGGCGTGATTCTTCACGTATGATACCTGATACCAGCTCTTCATAAATAATTTTATGTACTGTCTGACAATCTTTATCGTCAGGAATCAATACCTCTAAACCAAATTTTTCTGTAAGCCGGCCTTTATAAAAATCCTGCTTCATGGTGAATTCGGTACCCAGTAGGCCAACTTTTTGCAGCTTCTGGCTGCAAATTTGCTTAGCCGTTGCATCAGCGATATGCAGCAAAGGTATTGTTATACTATTCTGTACCTGTTCAGCCATACGATGCATGGTATTGGTACAAATTACAATACACTGTGCTCCGCCCTGCTCCAGCTGACGTGCAGCTGTACACATATTTTCAGCTAGTTCATCCCATCGTCCCTGATGCTGCAAAGCTTCGATTTCGGCAAAATCTACAGATAACATGATGCTGCAGGCTGAATGCGTACCACCAAGACGCTCACGTACTTGTTCATTAATCATGCGGTAATATTCAGCAGAACTTTCCCAGCTCATGCCACCGAGCAACCCAATGGTTTTCATGTTTTCCCCTTGTTCGTTTAAAAAATTATTTACTTAATAGTTGAAGAATTTCTTTTGGCTGCTCAACAATATAATCGGCTGGCCATTGCGATATGTTATCTTCTGCACCGATATATCCCCAGTTCGCCAGCACTGTAATCATGCCGGCATTACGTCCTGCCTGCATATCACGCTCTGCATCACCGATATACAGGCAATTTTCGGGAGCTACGCCAATGTGACGGCAGGCATAGAACATGGGTTCGGTACTGGGTTTCGGCGCACTGGTGGTATCTCCGCTTACGATTACAGCCGGTTCAATACTGCATCCGAGTTTTGGTACCAGACGGTCAGTAAAAACATGCGGCTTATTGGTAATAATCCCCCAGGCTATATTCTGTTCAGCCAGTTTTTCTAATAACTCATTGATGCCGCCAAATAAAACTGTCTGATCAGTAAAATGCAGTTCATACTCAGCCATAAAATCCTGCCTCAAAGCTGCAAACGCAGGATTATCAGGCTGCATACCTGTACCGAGTTTAATCAGTCCTGCTGCGCCATGACTGGCAACCTGACGAATCTCTGCCATCGTTTTAGGCGGTAAATTCTGCTTTTGCAGCACATTATTAAGGGCTATCCCTAAGTCTGGCGCCGTATCGGCCAGGGTACCGTCCAGATCAAATAACACAGCTTTAATCATGATTTTCTACCTGAAATATGGTCTGATAATCTGATTATATTGTATTAATGAACATGCTGACCGGCAACAGAAGGGATACAGCATAAAAGATTATTGCTGTGTTTATGGGCTGCGCTTTCTGTCTGTACCGTAACATGATGTATATCATGTCTGAGCAATACTTCTGCCAGTTCATTAACCAGTTCCTCTGCTTCCGTTATCGTTAATGTACCATCAACAACAATATGGCAGGACAAAGCATTCATATTGCTGGTAATGGTCCAGGCATGTAAATCATGTACAGCTTTAATTCCCGGCATTTCCTGAATTACTCTGCCCAGCTGCTCCAGCTCAATTGCATCCGGTGTGCCTTCCATCAGAATACGCAAAGTGGTTTTCAGGATTCCGATTCCACTGTAAGCAATCAGACAGGCTACCACTATACTTGCTACCGGGTCAGCCCAGCGCCAGCCAAACAGCATCATCAGTACAGCTGCGGCAATAGCACCCACAGAACCGAGTAAATCACCCAGTACGTGTAGAAACGCTCCGCGCATGTTTACATTATGTTCTGTCTCACTACTGCTGTGCATATACCAGGCAATAATAATATTTACCAGCAAACCAATCGTACTGATAATCAGCATGCCCCGGGTAGCGATATCCGGCGGATTAACAAAACGACCTATGGCTTCATAAACAATCATAACTGCAATTACCATTAGCGCCAGACCATTTACTGCCGCCGCAATAATTTCAAAGCGTTTATAACCAAAGGTCTGCCGACCGTTTACCGGTCGCTCACTCAGGTGAAATGCGATTAACGACAGTGCCAGCGCCAGTGCATCCGAAAACATATGACCAGCATCCGACAGCAGTGCCAGACTATTGGTTAACCAACCACCAATAATCTCTACCACCATATATGCACCGATAATCAGCAGTGAAATACTTAAAACTTTTTTATCTGCACTGTGTGCACCAAGATGATGATGGTGATGATGAGCTTCTTCATGTTCATGTTCATGTTCATGTTCATGTATATGGTTATGGTCGTGGTCGTGGTCGTGCATAGTATTCCTTTATAAATATTGTCTAATACCATTAATACGTTAAACCCTAACATATGGTAAAAGTCAAATGTGAATATCAGCAGATTTCAGCTCAGAACATTCTGGAATCCATAGTTAATATTTATATACATACCGGCAATAAATTTTTTACATAAGTTGATAATAGCAGAAAACACAGAAATTTTGCCGGTGTTTACTCAGGCTTCGTGCGGAGAAATATTGATATCAGTAAAAGCAGCAATTATTTTTAAATGTTTATTATTAAAATAATAAATTTTTATCTATTATTTCCTTACATTATTTCACATATCAAGGTAAAATACCTGCTTGTACAAGTCATGTTCAGTATGCGGCTGATCACTAAGAGACTTGAGAATTGACAGCCAATCCAGATTAAGCGAAAAGAATACATATTTCGGTTTGAAGTGTTTATATTTTATGAATATGTAGTTTTCATTCACACTGAGAATACTTGTTTATTCTGGTAATGTGAGATTTTTTGTAAGCTTATTCATAATACCGGATCATTGAATTAATTATACTCTTACAAAACGAAGATTGTATGCATATACTAGCTGCCGGAATTAATCTGAACTTAAGCAGAAACATGAATTAACTGATTCTCAACTGTTCCTTTTCTTATTATTTATGTTTGGCATAGTTTAACAATCACTACTTTTGACTGTTTATCTGTTTCATGTTTAGTTTTATATCTATTGAATTCAGCCTTTCATTTATTGCCTTTTTCTGTCTTTACTGGCTGTTGGGCAGCAAACCGAAACTGCAAAATCTGCTTTTACTATGTACCAGTTATCTGATTGTTTATTTGTGCGGAAAAATACAGGCATTAATTGCATTAATGCTATTTACGGTATTTATTTATGCCACATCTGTACGAATAGTTCATGCCGCTAAACCCAAAATATGGCTGATAACTGCAATCATATGTACTATTCTGAATCTGGCATTATGGAAATATTTTGATTTTTTCCGCACGTCTGTCAGCTATGGTCTGGATAGTTTGAAACTGAGTTCCGAATGGCTGGCGGATATCATATTACCGCTGGGACTGTCCTACTACTCATTTCAGGCCATCAGCTATCTGGTTTCTCTTTATCAGGAGCGATGCCACAATCAACCTGCCGGTAAAGTTTTTTCATTACCGGGTCTGGCTCTGCATCTGGCTTTTTTCCCTACTATTACTGCAGGACCGATTGCACGCGCCTACGATGCACGCGGGTTAACGGATATATATAACCAGCCATGCGGCATGGTAACACAAATCTATACTCCGCAACGCCGCAGAATTCTGGCACCTACTCTGGCATTGTGTCTGATTGTAATGGCTTTAATGAAAAACTGGTGGCTTTCCGGCTGGATTGCCGACAATTGGGTAGATCCGGTATTTGCCAATCCCATGCAATATCATAGTCTAGAAATACTGGCTGCCATATATGGCTATACTGTTCAGCTGTTTTTTAATTTTTCCGGTTACAGTGACCTAATGATAGCGATGGGGCTGCTACTGGGTTTTCGCCTTCCGGTGAATTTCCGCGCACCATTACTGGCACACAATATCCGCGAATTCTGGCTGCGCTGGCACATCAGCTTATCAACCTGGATACGGGATTATATTTATATCCCATTGGGCGGTGGCCGACATGGAATGGCACGCACTCAGCTTAACCTACTGATAGCCATGGCATTATCCGGAATCTGGCACGGGACAGGCTGGCATTTTTTAATCTGGGGCTTATTGCATGCAGCCGGGATGATCTTGCTTAATCTGGGCGACTGGCTGTACAGTCGTCTGCGTCATTGTGAATTGAATAAAGCTCGAGACGCTCTGAGTAAAAGCAGCTGGCCAGCTAAAATTATCAGCATTGTTGTGACTGTACATTTTGTATGTTTTTGTTTTGTTTTTTTCCGTGCACCTACACTTAACGATGCTATGCTTTTGTTACACGCATTGCTTTACAACAATATCAATGTACCACTGAGTACCAATCCGTTTTATTTTTTCAGTTTGTTATTGCTGGCATGGATAATGTATCCGTTTCTGGCAAAATTGACTAATATGTTATATGAGCGCGCCGATTCTCTGCCCCGATACAGTTTGATTCTTCCTTTATTACTGTTAGTGGTTCTGGTATTAATCTGTGCGCCGGCTGGTATTCCGGGATTTATCTATGCCAATTTCTAAATATCGCCGCGTGCCTTCTTACCGCAAAAAGGGAAGTAAAAAAAAGTTTTCCCAGTTCAGGGAAATACCAGTTGTTAGTGTAAAAACCATCACGACCGTACCTATTGTCGTTGCAAGTGAAGAAACAGAAACCAGAGAGCAGCCAAAGAAAAGCAATAAACAACAATTTCGTTTTGTTTTACTATTCTTTTTTATCACTGCAACTATTTCACTTTGGCTGATGCAAAATTCAGTCATCGCCTATTATCAGCAAACTTACCACAGCAATAGTATTTTAACGAACCTGAAACAGCAGACATGGTGGCAAACAGGCAGCCGTGCAGGCGAAACACTTAATAAAGGTATCAGCCAGCTTAATCAGTATATCAAGTCTGCTAACCTCAGCATCATCACTGCTTATAATGATAATTACGCCTATACTGACAGCTATAAAGCCAAAATACAGCAACAAATAAAATTTGCTCAGGAGCAGCACAGGCATGCCCTGAAAAAAGCAGCCAAAGTAAAGAATATGAAAGCGGCCTTTACACTTGCAGCTGCTGATGAAGTGTTTTTTGCCGGAGATTCATTAATGCAGGGGGTGGCACCACATGTGCAAAAATGGCTCAGTGAAACTTATGGTATTAAAACCATTAATCTCAGCAAACAGAGTACCGGATTAACCTATCCGGGCTTTTTTAACTGGCCGCAAACAATCGGAAATACACTGGCTACTAATCCGCAAATCAAAATACTGGTTATGTTTCTTGGTCCTAATGATCCATGGGATATTCCTGATCCGCATAACGGCAGCAGATTTATCAGCTTTGCTTCTCCTCAATGGGAAAGCATTTACCGCAGCCGCATTAAAACCATTATGGATAGCGCCCGACAGCATCAGGTCACTGTTTTGTGGCTGACTCCGCCAAGTATGAGAAAACAGAAATTGAATGAACAAATGATTTATCTGCGTCAGATCACTACCGATGAAGTAAACAAGAATCAAGGGTATGTTATGGATACCCGCGCAATGCTGGGTAGTAATGGTGATGAATTTTATGATACGGTAACGCAAACCGATGGAAAAAAAATTAAAACCCGCAGCTCAGACGGGATTCATTTTACTGTGACCGGGCAAAAAATTATTGCCCAAAATATTTTTAACCGCTTTAACCTGCCAGCACAAACTATGGATAACGATTCAACTAATGTACAGTAAAAAACATTTTGTCATTTTAAGTTGCTGCCTGTCGATCATGGCCTGTTCAGCAGATCCGGTTCCGGCAAAATCTGGCCGCAAACAGGTATCAGCATCTTCGCAGAATAATCATGCTGCTCAGATAGCCCAGGCATTACAGAAAAAAAGCATCAATATAGTACAAATTGGTGATTCACATACAGCAGCTGATTACCTTACTGATGCTGCCCGTGTGTACTTACAGCAGCAATTAGGCAATGGCGGTCCCGGCTGGGCTATGCCGACTCAGTTTCCAGGTTTACGTCTGGCGCGTTTTACCTATCAGAATCAGGGCTGGCAGGCTATCTCCAGCCGTACCGATACCAGCCAAAATTATGCACTTGGCGGTTTGGTAGCTGTTCCTTCTGTAGGGGCTGTGATGACCATCAAAACACGTGGAGAGCCCGAAGCCGAACAAACGGTTACCGTCACTATCCGTCAGGGACCGAATGATGAAGATTTAACGATTACCGACAGTAATGGTAAACAGATTGAACTTGGCGCACAACCCAAAGACAATCAATGGCATTTCAGTCAGTTTAATGCACGTTTTCCGATTACCGTTACTGCCGGTATGAACTTTCAGACAGCCATAGGCGGCTGGTGGGTACGTAATCCAAACCGCCAGGGAGTGGTATTTTCTGCTCTGGGAATTAATGGAGCCCAGCTTACTCAGTGGAACCGCTGGAATACTCAGGCTTGGCAGCAGGAATTGAATGTCATTGCTCCCGACCTGATTATTCTTGCCTATGGTACGAACGAAGCTTTTAACGGGGTTGAAACTGAAACTGTTAAACAAAATCTGATTGAAACTATTAACCGCATTCGCACAGCCTCTCCCGACAGTGCCATCATGATTCTGGGCGCACCGGAAAGTCTGAAGAGTACAGCCGGTTCATGCGGCGTACGACCGGAAAAACTAACTGAATTACAGGAAATGCAAAAAGAAGTGGCACAAAGCCAGCAGGTATTTTTTTGGGACTGGCAAGCGGTAATGGGTGGTGAATGCAGTATGAAACCATGGATTAATCAGGGACTGGCCCGCAATGATGGTGTTCACTTTACCTCAAAAGGTTATCAGCGGCTTGGTCAGGCACTGGGTGAAAGTATTTTATCCATGCGTCAGCAGCGGTAATTCTTACTGTAAATAAAAAACCGGTTCTGCGGGTAATTATCCTGCAAAACCGGTTATTTTTATGCAGTCTGCTTAGCGTTTTGCCAGCCCCTGCTGATGCAAAAATGGCAGAATCTGCGGACGTAAAGGCTGAGAAAAATTGTTAGTCACAGCTTTACTCCAGTTCAGATCCAGACCACTGCGCTCTTTATAATAAGCAGTAAGCTGTTCATCATAAGCAGCCAGTTTGGCTGCATCAAGTGCCTTATAACGGTTTTCACTCACCAGTGTTTCCAAAGGCAGACGGGGACGATACATCGGATCCTGAGCCGGATGCCCGATACACATGCCAAACAGCGGAAAAGTTAATGGCGGCAACGCCAGTATTTCTGCCGCACGGGCGACATCATTACGCAGAGAACCAATATACACACCGCCCAAGCCCATTGATTCCGCTGCCAGAAGACAGTTTTGTGCCATGATACCGGCATCCACAGCACCGAGAATTAATCCTTCAGTCCAATCCAGCTGGGCTTCAGGAAAAGCCTGCTTGTGTTTTGTGTAATCAATACAAAATACCCAGAATTCTGCAGCAGTACGTACGTATTTCTGATTGGCTGCAACTTCACATAAAGCCGCACGTTTTTCCGCATCTGTAACGCGAATAATATGGGTACTCTGCATAAAACTGGATGAAGAAGCAGCACGACCGGCCTCCCAGATCGCTTCACGCTGCTCATCCGTTAAAGCTTCTTCAGTAAATTTACGGATAGAGCGATGACGGTAAATAGTCGGTAAAGTAGCTTCACTCTTTAGATTGGTGTGGTAACTCATGATTATTCCTGATATTAATTTTAGCTTTTCAGACGCAGCGCCAGTTCAGCCAGCCGTTTACCCTGCGCAAAAGCCAGTGCCTCTTCTTCAGCACTTAGTTGAGTATTATTATTATGACCGGCCACATGGCTGGCACCGTAAGGTGTTCCGCCACTATGGGTACCATTAAGCTGTGGTTCACTGAACGGAATACCGCACAACAGCATCCCGTGATGCAAAAGCGGAGTCATCATACTTAAAAGCGTACTTTCCTGACCACCATGCAAACTGGTGGTACTGGTAAATACACAGGCTGGTTTGCCAATCAGACTACCCGCCAGCCACAAGCTGCTGGTACTGTCGAGAAAATATTTAACCGGTGCAGCACAATTTCCAAACCTCGTCGGGCTGCCCAGAGCAAGTGCTGCACAGTTCTGAACTTCATCCAGAGTAACATAAGGCGCTCCTTCATCCGGAATCTCCGCTGCTGTTGCTTCACATACAGCCGATACTTTCGGTACAGTGCGTAACAAAGCTTCACACCCTTCCACACTGTCTACACCTCGAGCCAGTGCCAGTGCCAGATTACGGGTACTACCTGACAGGCTGTAATACACCACCAGAATAGGTAAATCGGCCATATACTGCTCCTTAAAGATTGTCTGAAGGCTATTATTGTGCCGTAAGTGTCATAAATTGACCAGCCTACACGGAAAGTCTGCGCCGTCTGCTCTTTTTGGTTACAATCAGCCATGTGAGGAGTCGCCATGAATATACAATTATTTAAAAGCAAATATTTACAGCAGCGCCTGCCACAGTTTTTATTGTTTGTTGCGCATAACTATCAGCGCTGCAAGCTACCGCTTATTGCCGCCAGCCTGACATTTACTACGCTGCTGGCACTGGTACCGTTTTTTACTATTACTGTTATTGTCATTAATGCGTTTCCCATGTTTGCAGATATGGCCACACGCTTTAATCAGTTTCTGACTCACATTATTGTACCGGCAGCCGGTGCCGATTCTGTCGGTGACTATTTGTATGATTTTCGAGATAAAGCCAGTGGATTAACCGCTGTCGGTATCAGTTTTATGATTATTACCTCACTGATGTTGATTCAAACAATCGAGCATGCATTTAATCAAATCTGGCAAGCACGCGATCAACGACCACTATGGATTCGTATTCTGATTTACTGGGCACTACTAACCCTGGGACCGGTCGTACTGGGAATGAGTCTGTCTTTTATCGGTTTATTATCTAATCCGGCCAATATGGCTAATCAGATACCGTTTTACAGCATACTTTTTAAAATTATCACTAATCTGGCGCTATTCACCATTTTATTGTTTTTATTATATAAACTGGTACCATTTTGTTTTGTTCGATGGCAGCATGCTTTGCTGGGTGCTTTCATCACAGCAGTGGGGCTAGATTTATTGCGGCGCGGTTTTGCCATTTTTGTTACCTATTTCGGCAATTATCAGAAAGTATATGGTGCATTTGCAGCAATACCGGTATTTTTAATCTGGCTGAATTTATTATGGTTACTGTTACTTGCCGGTGCTGTACTTACCTCTTCTCTGCCCTACTGGCATCAGGACAGATTCCGCCATCTGCGTCAGTATCAGCCATTTGAAAATGCACTTGATCTGTTGTATCAGCTGGTAACAGCTCAGCAACAAGGACAGGCTGTCAAATCTTATCTGTTGCAGCAAAAGCTCGGAATCAGTGATAAACATTTAGACCAGATACTTTCTAAACTCGAAAAGCAGCATTATATTGCTTACTGTAGTGACGGCTGGATACTGCAAAAAGATCCGGATAAAATCATGTTGTCAGATTTGTATCAACTATTTATTTATCAGCCTAATCACAATTCAGCCGTAGCTACTTCCGTAAACACCCTGCTACAGCCATGTTTACAGCAACTGAATATCAGTCTGTCCCGATGGGCAAGACAACTACAACAGCAAACACAAAATCAATCATAAAAATTATTCTGACACTGGTAATTTCAGATAAATAGTTTTACATTTACCTGTTTTAGGATGGATTGCCCGATACACAACCATGTCCCTGTTAACTCAATCATCAGCCCTGTTAAAGCAGTTCAAACAGAAAATAGCCGCCAAACCAATACTCTGGTGTGGTATTGCCGTGGCAATCATATTGCTTCTGATTATACTGGTTGTACTCATATCCGGCCGTAAACACAATTCAGATCGTTATCAGCCAGAGCATATAACACTCAAACTGGCTCCGGTTAACATTAAAACCCAGGTACCTGTACAGAATTTCTGGCGGGACGAAATTGTCCAGCCCGGTGATACGATTAACATGGTACTAAGCCGCTTTGGTATCAGTGCTGATGAAATTCAGCGCATTACCAGTCTTAACATCATCAAAAATAAGGTACAGCATTTACAGGTCAATCAGGTTTTCAGTATCCGCACGGATAACAATGGCCTCCTTACCGATATCCAGTTTTTTAATGATGATGATAATGGCGAAAAAAATCTGGTGGCACTGAAAAAAACCGGTAATAACTGGAATGCCGATATCAGCGCAGTGGATACTGAAACCCTGCCGACATTTAAAGCCGTTGTCGTTAAAACCTCTGCACGCGGAGCACTGGCACAAGCCGGTATTCCGGTAGAAATCAGAGAATCACTGCGTGAAATTTTCAAAGACAAAATTGATATTAACTCGCTGCAAAGTGGCGATACTATCCGCCTGATTTACGACAGCCTGTATTATCGCGGTCAGGAACTGGCAACAGGTGATATACGCGCAGCAGAATTCAGCCACAATGGCAATATTTATCATGCCTATTATTACGATACCGGTAATGATGGTAACGGCCAGTACTATGATGTAAACGGTAAACCTTTGCGCAAAGGATTTTCCAGTGTACCAGTCGATGGTGCACGGATTTCCTCCCCCTTTGGTACACGTTTTCATCCGATACTGCAAACTCTGCGCATGCACAGCGGTATCGATTATGCTGTTGCCAGCGGAACGCCTATACATGCTCCATCGGATGGTACTGTTGAAAGCTTTGGTATCAAAGGGGGCTATGGCAATGCAGTTGTGCTGCGGCACAACGACAGCATGCAAACCCTGTACGGACACATGAGTGCTTTTGCTAATCTGAGTGTTGGTCAGCATGTACAGGCTGGTGATATTATCGGATACGTAGGCAGTACCGGCGTTTCTACCGGCCCGCACCTGCATTACGAAGTCCGGATTAACGGACAGCCGGTAAATCCGACCAGCGTTGCCCTGCCGACCCGCACACTGAATGCACGTGAACTGGCTGACTTTAAAAAGAAACAGCATCACTGGGATAAGCAGTTATCCGGTTTTCGTAATCTGAATGTTACCATTGCCCAGCTGGATTAACTGATAGCGTTATCTGCTCTGGAACTCACCAAACTTTACGCATACAATACCCGTTTTGCTGAAACAGAATCCATCATGAAAATTGCCACCTGGAATGTCAACTCCCTCAATGTGCGTCTGCCGCATACGCTGCGCTGGCTCGAAGAAAACCAGCCGGATATACTGGCTTTGCAGGAACTGAAACTTGAGCAGGATAAATTCCCGGAAACTGAATTTACTCAAATCGGCTATCATGCAGCATGGAATGGACAGAAAACCTATAATGGCGTTGCCATACTCAGCAGACAGCCTCTTGAAAACGTAACAGTTGATATCCCTAAATTGAATGAACCGCAAAAACGTATTATTGCGGCAACGGTTAATGATGTCAGAATTATCTGTGCTTATTGCGTCAATGGTGAGGCTGTAGGCAGTGAAAAATTTGCCTATAAAGAACGTTGGTTTGCGGCACTGAATAACTATATCAAAACTGAGCTGGCACAACATCCTAAAACCATATTGCTGGGCGATTTTAATATCGCACCACACGATACAGATGTTTATGACCCGGTAAAATGGCAGGACAAAGTATTGTGTTCAGCACAGGAACGCAGCTGGTTTCAGCAGTTGCTGAATCTGGGATTAACAGACAGTCTGTATTATCTTTATCCGGACAGCACAAACTATACATGGTGGGATTACCGTATGAATATGTTTAAACGCAAACTTGGTTTACGCATAGATCATATACTGATCAGCAATGCATTATTGCCGGCTTTGCGTGAAGTACAGATAGACAGCAAAGCCCGCGGCTGGGAACGCCCCAGTGATCATGCACCGGTAATGGCTACTTTCGCCTGATGAACAGCACACCTTCTTTTCAATACTATATCGGCCTGATGTCAGGCACCAGCATGGATGGTATTGATGCCGTACTGGCCAAGCTTTCCGGTACTCAATGGCTGGGTGTCTGTGCACATGCATTTGTCGCCTACCCGGAAACACTCAGGCAGCAGCTATTATCATTACAAATACCACAGCAGAACGAACTGGCACAGGCTGCCGTACTGGCACAGCAGCTAGCACGCCTGAATGCTCAGGCTGTCAGTACAGTGCTCAGTACAGCACAAACCGAAGCACGAGCCGTGACAGCACTGGGCTGTCACGGTCAGACCATACGTCATGTACCGGAACAGCATTACAGTATTCAGCTAATGGACTGGGCACTATTGGCCGAACTTACCGGTATTACCACAGTAGGTGATTTTCGCAGCCGCGATCTGGCTGCCGGTGGTCAGGGTGCGCCATTGGTACCGGCCTTCCATCAGGCAGTTTTTGCTGATGAAAAGCAATGCCGTGTGGTTCTGAATCTAGGCGGCATTGCCAATATCAGTGTTCTGCAACCACACCAGCCGGCATTCGGCTTCGATACCGGTCCGGCCAATATGCTGATGGATGCATGGGTACAGCAAAACTGGCAGCAAGAATTTGATTTTAACGGCACACTGGCCGCACAAGGCCGGACAATTGAGCCATTGCTGCAAGCCATGCTCAGCCATGCCTATTTCAGCCAGCCTTATCCCAAAAGCACCGGCCGTGATTTATTCAGTTTCGATTGGCTCAGCCAGTATCTTAACGGACAGGAAAATCCCGCAGATGTATTACGCACTCTGCTTGAACTAACCGCACACAGTGCAGTAAATGCCATTATAAATGCCGCACCTGATGCCGGCAGCGTATATGCATGTGGCGGCGGGGCGCAAAATCTGCTTCTGATGCAAACACTGGCACAGCAGCTTGAATTACACCGGATATCTCTATACAGCACCGATACTTTACAACTTCCGGCACAACTGGTTGAGGCTTCTGCCTTTGCTTGGCTGGCTGCATGCTGGTATCAGCGTCAGCCTGTAGCCACTCATCATGCTACAGGTGCTCATGGTGCACGTATACCCGGCTGCGGTTACTGGGTTTGATACTCCGCAAAAAACCGTTAAATCCTGTTACTAATATCAGATACAGAGCCTGACAGAACGTATAATAACCAGTTAATTTCTGATAAAAATACCAAATTAAGCTGCAACATTTATGACCACAACACGAAAAAAAACTGCTCCGAGCAAGCAGTTACCGAAAAAACTCAAACCACAGGAAATCAGCAAACCCAGACAGCCATGGTTAATGAACCTCATTAATGATATTTTCTGGCTGCTGGCACTGATGATTACCCTGTTTGTCATACTGTCATTAGCCAGCTTTGATATGGCTGATCCGGCATGGTCACGCGGTATTGCACAAATTAATAAAACTCATAATCTTGCCGGTCTTACCGGAGCATGGCTGTCTGATATCGGCTACTACATTTTCGGTTTATCTGTCTGGTGGTTAATTATTGCTGCCATTATCGCCCTGTATAAAAGCTTTCGTCCGCTCAATGCACGCTCTCTTAACACCAGCGTTGACAGTAAACCCTACAGCAGCTGGCTGGCTCTGAGTGGTTTAGCTGTACTTCTGGTTTTCAGCCCTACTCTAGAAAATCTGGTATTTACCAGTATGCTTGAGAATGCTCTACCTATTGGTGCAGGAGGTTTAACCGGGCAGAGTTTCGGAAAATTGTTACATCAGTTTTTCGGTATGACCGGTGGTCTGATTATCAGTATATTTATGATGTTGATCGGGCTGTCAATGTTATTGCAGGTATCGTGGTTAACCGTAATCGAAAAACTTGGTGCACAATTTGAATGGTTCTGGTGCAAATTACTGCGCCGGCCGCAGCGGTTAATTACCGAATTTCCTAACAACAAAACTGTCCGGCGTGTAGTCAAACAGGCCAAAAATATTACAGCAAAAAATATCGAACCGCCCGAGCTTACCACCAGCAACCGTAAAACCGTGGCTGTACGTACAGAAGTACCCGTTGCACAGGATTTAACAGAACCGGCATCGGTATCTGAACCTATAGTAAAAAGTGATAATGGTCTGATTCATTTACCAGATACAGAATTACTCAGCAAACCTTCCGGTCAGCCTGCTGTGGTTAACAGCGAGCTTTTGCAGCAAACGGCTGCACACATCGAATCCCGATTGAAAGAATTCGGCGTTGAAGTAGAAGTGACCAGTGCCACTACCGGCCCGGTTATTACCCGCTATGAAATCGAACCGGCACAGGGAGTAAAAGGCAGCCAGATAGTCAATCTTAATAAAGATCTGGCCCGCTCCCTTTCAGTACAAAGCGTGCGTGTTGTAGAAACCATCGCCGGTAAAACCACAATGGGTATTGAGCTGCCTAATGAAGAACGCCAAAACGTTCTGCTGTCAGAAATACTGGGCGCAAAAATCTTTCATGAAGCCGCTGATAAATTAACCATGGCTATGGGGAAAGATATTGCCGGTGCACCCGTGATTGCCAGCCTGGCGAAAATGCCGCATTTACTGGTTGCCGGTACTACCGGCTCTGGTAAATCTGTCGGTGTTAACTGCATGATTCTGTCGATTTTATACAAAGCACAGCCAGACGAAGTGCGCTTTATCATGGTAGACCCGAAAATGCTGGAATTAAGCGTATACGACGGCATTCCGCATCTGCTTGCTCCGGTGGTTACCGATATGAAAGAAGCAGCTCAGGCACTCAACTGGTGTGTTACCGAAATGGAAAAACGTTACCGGCTGTTAGCGCATGTCGGAGTACGCAACATTACCGGCTTTAATGACAAAGTAGCAGCTGCCAAAGCAGCATCAACGCCACTGGTTAACCCATTCAGTACCAATCCGGACGATCCTGAACCACTGGATAAACTGCCTTATATCGTTGTTGTTATTGATGAGCTGGCAGACCTGATGATGGTAGAAGGCAAAAAAGTAGAACAGCAGATTGCCCGGCTGGCACAAAAAGCCCGTGCTGCCGGTATCCACCTGATACTGGCAACACAGCGCCCTAGCGTTGATGTGATTACCGGACTGATTAAAGCCAATATTCCCACCCGGCTTTCATTTCAGGTATCCAGCAAAATTGACAGCCGTACCATTCTGGATCAGATGGGTGCTGAAAACCTGCTGGGTAAAGGTGATATGTTGTTTTTACCGCCCGGTCAGGCTGAACCCACCCGTCTGCATGGTGCATTTGTCTCCGATGATGAAGTTCATGCCATCGTTAACTTCATTAAACAGCAGGCTCCTGCCCAATACGTAGAAGGCTTATTATCAGGAGAGGCTGCTCAGACCAATGTTAATCAGGTTAATCCGAACGCCAACAGTGACGAATTATTCGATCAGGCGGTAGCCTTTGTATTGGAAACCCGTAAAACATCTATTTCATCTTTACAACGCCATCTGCGCATTGGTTACAACCGTGCTGCAAATCTGATGGAAGCACTTGAAGCCGCAGGTATCGTTTCACCTGCCGAGCTGGGCGGCAGCCGGCGGATTCTGGCACACAAAGACAGCCTGTAAAGATTAATACCCTTCTCTGTCTGCCAATAATTAAAGCCGCAATAAATATATTTTATTGCGGCTTTAACAGCTTTATAAATTCAGTTTAAGCTGCTTTTTTACATGTATAAGCGAATCCGACTGCGCCAATCACAATCATCGGCAGACTGAGCCATTGCCCCATAGACATATGCATCGCCAGCAAACCCAGATAGTCATCAGGTTCACGCGCAAACTCAACAATAAACCTGAATACACCGTAGCCAAGTAAAAACAGCATAGATGCCTGCCCCAGCGGACGAGGTTTTTTGGTAAACAACCACATAATCACAAACAGCACAATTCCTTCAAGCATAAATTCATACAACTGTGAAGGATGGCGCGGCAGCATCTGAAATTTTTCCCATACCGGCAGCCATTTTTGCGGATCCTGCATCACCAGTGCCACATCATCATCATGCGCGTGCGGAAAACCCATCGCCCAGAAAGCATCAGCACTGGTAACACGCCCCCACAGCTCGCCGTTAATAAAATTACCGATACGGCCGCATGCCAGTCCGAGCGGTATCAGCGGCGCCACAAAATCGGCTACTGCCCAAAATTTAACCTTGTGTTTGCAGGCAAACAGCAACATAGCGACCAGCACTCCAATAAAGCCGCCATGAAACGACATACCACCCTGCCAGATTTTCAGAATATCCAGCGGATGACTGAAATAGTACGAAGACTGATAAAACAACACATAGCCCAGACGCCCGCCCAGTATCACGCCGAATACACCCCAGGTAAATAAATCTTCCAGCAATTCATTGGTAAATATGGTCTGCCCGCTTTTAATCCGTCTGCGTCCCAGCCAGATAAACAAACAAAAACCAACAATATAACTTAATGCGTACCAGCGAATGGCCAAAGGACCCAGATGTATCAGTACTGGATCAAAATTCGGATGGATCATCATAAATTTAGCATTCCTCAGATATCCTGCTTATTTCATCAGTCACAACAGCCTGTCACCCTATTCTGGATAACAACCGGAATGACCAGAAATACCACAACCAAAATAACAGACAGTTTAACTCATATTAGCCAATCTATGCGCCACTTTCCGCATTTCATCCCTTGATAGCAATACCGAACAGATTGAAATAGAAAAATTATTCATTTAATTGATTCAGTATTTATTGACAGCTGTTATTAAGCAGCCTAATATAAAATATGTATTTTATATACATATTAAATTATACAAAATTTTCGGGAGAACAATCATGCAACTTACTACCAGACAAATCGAACTGGTTCAGTCTACTATTCCAACCCTAAAGGAACACGGTGTTGAACTAACCCGCTACTTTTACAACAGGATGCTCACTAATAACCCCGACCTGAAAGAAATATTTAACCTTGGCAACCAGCGCAATGATGCGCAACCACATGCACTGGCCAGTGCAGTATTGGCTTATGCTCAAAACATTACCAAATTACAGAACCTCGGCGATGCAGTTAGTCAGATCGCTCACCGGCATGTCAGTCTGGATATTCAGCCGGATCAGTATCCAATTGTTGGTACCAATCTGCTGCACTCCATCAGTGAGGTATTGAACGTCCCCATGGAAAGCGAACTGATAGAAGCATGGACTGCCGCTTATCAGCAACTGGCCGACATTCTTATTACCACAGAAGCAAATCTATATAAGAAACAAGATCAAACTGAAGGCGGCTGGAATGGCTGGAAAAAATTTAAAATAGTTGATAAGCAGATTGAAAGCAGCGAGATTACCTCTTTTTATCTGCAACCGGCAGACAACAGTCCACTGCCGGAGTATAAGCCCGGTCAGTATATTTCCGTTCGGGTTATGGTACCTCAGTTAGGCATCCGGCAACCGCGTCAGTACTCACTTTCCGACAGCAATCATCCGAACTATTTCCGCATCAGCGTCAAAAAAGAAATTGGTGACAAACAACATGCTGAAGGTTATGTGTCTACAACACTGCATGAACATTACCAGATCGGTGATGAACTGGAAGTAACCAACCCGACAGGTACTTTTATACTCCACCATCCACATAAAAATACTGTTCTGATTAGCGCAGGTGTTGGTATCACACCCATGATTGCTATTCTGAATACCCTTGCCGCAGAAAAAAATCCGCATCAGCAAATCAGTTTTATTCATGCCTGCCGCAACAGTAATGTACTGGCAATGCACCAGCATATCACCGAATTGCAGCAAAGCATGCCTAACCTGCGCAGCTATCTGGCCTGTGAAAACCCGGGTAAAGAATTAGCGGCTGATAAAATTGGTCGTCTGAATTTATCCGAACTGGACAGCTCACTACTGCCTGCTGATGCAGACTATTATATTTGCGGCCCGATAGAATTTATGCATGCACAATATCAGGCTCTGCGTGATTTACAAATACCACAAAACCAGATTTTCATGGAATTGTTTGGTACAGGCGGATTCAGCCAGCTGGCAGCATAATAACCATTTTGAAATTATTTAAACGAAATCTTTTCATGGCAGCTAAAAACAGGCAAAATTGACCTTCCATTAGTCTGACAGTCTGCCATGCAATTAAACCGTTTTACCGATTTAGGCTTACGCGTATTATTAGCTTTACAATACCTGCCTGAGAACAGACTTTCTACCGTAGAAAGTCTGGCCAAACAGCTCAGCGTATCTAAAAATCATCTAGTAAAAATTGTATATTTCATGGCACAGAGCGGCTGGATTGATTCCTTTAAGGGCAGAAAAGGTGGCATAAAACTGGCTGACTCCAGCTATCAGCTCAAACTGGGTGATATTGTTCAGGCACTGGAGCTGGCTTCATCAGAGACCCCTCATTTAATCAACTGCCGGCAACCCCCATGCTCAATGGCAGAGTTTTGCTATCTTCCCCGACTATTCAGCGAAGCGCAGCAAGCCTTTTATCATTCCCTGAACCGCTATACCCTCAGTCAGCTCAAGGCTCCGGCTGACAATCAGGCAATTATCAAATGGCTGGAGCAGCCAGAATAAATCAGCAGAAAATCCAAGCTGACAAACTACTGCCTGAATAATTACATCGTATCTTCGGTTTCAGATGAAGAATCATTAGCAGGCGCAGTAGATCCGTTAAGTAGTCCCTCAATGGCAGGCGGTTGCGGAAGCAGCGTATTTAAAGCCAGTACAGAAGGATTCAAAACCGGATAATCACTGAAATCAATCTGATAACCACCATTACTGGTAGAATACAAACTTGCTTTGGCGCCCAGAGGAAAGGTAACCTTATCGGTAATATGCCCGAAAGGAAATCCAGTTAGTACCGGAACCTTTGTCAGCCTTGCCATCGTCTGAATCACAGAATTTAAAGTATAACTACTGTCATAGACATCACGAATCGAGCCCATACGGAAATTACCCAGAATAATTGCCTGCTGTCGTGCAAGTACTCCGCTCAGATACAATGTCTGAAGCATGCGTTCTATCCGGTATGGCTGTTCACCCACATCTTCAATAAACAAAATACCGCCATTCACCTGTGGCATAAATTGAGAGCCGGCGAGCGCAGACAACACACTCAGATTGCCTCCCCACAAAATACCCTCAGCCCGTATCTGATAATTCTGTATATCGGCAACTGTAACTGACATTTTCGGATTACAGCTGTTCTCAATAAAAGAACGGGTGGTAAATAAACTCATCTGTGGTTTACCAAACTCACTATACAGCATTGGTCCAGCAAAACTGCACATTTTCCCCTGAGCCAGCAATGCCAGTTGCACAGCAGTAACATCACTGTAGCCATACAGTAATGTACCCTGCTCACGCATTCTTGCACCCAGAGAAGACCAGTTAACCAGAGGCAAAATACGCATCGCCCCGTATCCGCCACGCAGCCCCATCAGCACCTTCGGTACAGGTACCCGGCCGATAGCAACATCCTGCAAATCTGCAGCACGCTCAGCATCACTGCCAGAAAAACGCTGATAGCGACGCATAAACGCCTGCTGATTACTCACGGCAAAACCGGCTATAGCCAGACGCTGGGCTGCCAGCTCACTTCGGCTGACACTTTCACCAAATCCGGAACAGGCAAAAATACGCATAGTATTAAGATTATTATTGGTTTGCACAGGTACTTTAGGTGTTGATGCTGTTTTGACGTCAGGCTTCGGATTGCTGCGACAAGCCTGCAACAGACCGGCACCTGCAAAAGCAGCGCCGGCACGCAGAAAATTACGACGGCTATTTTGTTGAGTATCCATAAAACTCACTTCCTGATCCGGCAGATTGTCCGGACAAAAATATATGGGCCATTGTAAAAGTAATTCATTCTGATTAACAATAGTCAGAACCGAAATTATTTATGCCAGTACAAACCGGCTAAGGCTTACTATACCCTGTTTACGAAGAATAGCAGCAAAAAATAGCAAAAAGGCATGTCACAGCCATGCCTTTTCAGTACCAACCGGCAACCTGATTACTGCCGTGGCGGTATAGATTTGAGTAAATCCAGCAAAACAGACCAGCATTCAGCCACAGCTTTAATTTCTACCCGTTCTTTAGGAGAATGTGCTGCACGTATTGTCGGTCCGAATGACACCATATCCAGATGAGGTGCTTTACCACTGAGAATCCCGCATTCCAATCCGGCATGAATAATCTGCAACGGTGGCTGTTTACCATAGTGACGGGCAAAAATAGTGCTGGTTAGTTTCAGTAAAGAAGAGTCTGCATTCGGTGCCCAGCCCGGATAATCTGCTGTTAACTCCAGATTTGCCCCGGCCATCCGCGCTAATGCAGCCAGACGCAAACTGAATTCATCTTTAGGTGTTTCCAGAAGCGAACGCATCAGACAATGTATCAGTAAACCATCGGTTCCGGTTTTCACTTCCCCCATATTAGAAGAAGTTTCCACAATTCCCTTAAACTGCTCACTCATGCGCATTACACCATTGGGCACAGCCAGCAGCAAATCAAGCGCTTTTTGAGTACTTTCCAGAGTAGCGGCCTGAGTCAGGTTCTCTGCCGGTAAAACTTCAATATTCAACTGTGTTTCTTCTGCCCATTCTGTAGCAATAACAGAAGCAATTGGTGCAACAGCTGTACGTGCTGTATCAGCGTCCAGGCCAATCACAGCCTGAGCCTCACGCGTGATTACATTGCGCAGCTCGCCACCCTGCCATGAACCCAGAGCAAAAGGTATCTGTGCATACAAACCAGACAGCACCCGTGCCAGCAATACATTAGCATTGGCATGATTTTTATCAATATCCACACCTGAATGACCACCGCGCAA
Organism: Snodgrassella sp. M0110; assembly: GCF_016101465.1. Classification (NCBI taxonomy): domain Bacteria; kingdom Pseudomonadati; phylum Pseudomonadota; class Betaproteobacteria; order Neisseriales; family Neisseriaceae; genus Snodgrassella; species Snodgrassella sp. M0110. The sequence goes on from NZ_JACFQM010000007.1 coordinate 94,520, forward strand.
ACCGGACACCCGAACAGTACATGCAGACAGCTTACCGGCTTGCCAGTTCAGAGGTAAGGTCATACTGGCATCGCGGCCACCGGCACAGCCAATAAAAATCTCACCCGCTTCTTCGGTATCCAGATTAATCAAATAGGGCATCTGCAACCAATCGGCACTTAGCGCTTCTGCTCCGCCCATACCAATTTCTTCTTCAACCGTAACAATCAGCGTTAATTCAGGATGCGCAATACCTTCACTGAATATTACTGCCAGCCCCATAGCCAGACCGATACCATTATCAGCACCGAGGGTCGTGTCATTAGCCCAAACCCAGCCATCTTTAATCTTGGTCTGCACCGGATCACGCTGAAAATCATGCTGCGAATCAGCACCTTTTTGTGCCACCATATCCATATGCGCCTGAATGGCTACCGGCACACAATTTTCCATACCTGATGTGGCTGGTTTGCAAATACGCAAATTTCCCTTAGCATCAATATCTGTTTTCAGACCATGCTCTTGTGCTGCCTTAACCAGCATTTCCCGCACAGCCTGTTCATGAAATGTCGGACGCGGTACCGCACACAAACGCGCAAACCACTGCCATACCGGCTGCGGCTGTAATTGTTCAATTTCACTCATAACATTATCCAGTCACATATAAAACAAATCAGGCCACCATATGGCAGCCTGAACACAGTGTCAACCGACAAACTAAAACTTAACCCCTTTATGCAAAGCCACCACACCAGCGGTTAAATTATGATAACTCACACTATCAAATCCTACATCCAGCATCATTTTTCTTAACGTTTCCTGATCAGGATGCATACGGATTGATTCTGCCAGATACTGATAGCTGTCTGCATCTTTAGCAATCAGCTTACCCATCAGCGGTAGCATCTTAAATGAATATAAATCATAAACCGGCTTGAGCGGCTTGAATACATGAGAAAATTCCAGTACCAGCAAAGTGCCGCCGGGTTGTAAAACGCGATACATTTCAGCCAGTGCCACTTCTTTATGCGTCATATTACGCAAACCAAACGATACCGACACCAGATTAAAATAATTATCCGGGAAAGGGAGTTTTTCTGCATCACACAGCGCCACCGGCAATACCAGCCCTTCATTAAGTAAACGATCCCGGCCCACTGTCAACATAGAAGAATTAATATCAGTAAGCCAGACTTCACCGCTGCGTCCTACCCGTCTGGCCCAGCCGCGCGACAAATCACCTGAACCACCGGCAATATCCAATACCTTATCACCTTTACGTACCGGAGCTGTGGTAATGGTAAAGTGCTTCCAGATCCGGTGTAAACCGCCGGACATCACATCATTCATCACATCATAGTTTTTGGCCACCGAATGGAATACACCGGCAACACGACCCGCTTTTTCATCTTCATCAACAGTTTGATAACCAAAATGAGTTTTGTGATCGCTCATACCACACTTTCAGAATTAAATATTGCCCAAATAAACTTATCCGGCTGCCTGCATCCGAATAACCGCAAATCAGTCGGGGTCACGGCTGGCACCGGCAAGAAGTAACTGCTTTTCATAACCTGCCCAGAGTTCTGCCTGACGAACAGCCAGATCATACAAATAATCCCAGTCGTACAACCCTGTATCATGTCCGTCTGAAAATGCAATACGCAAAGCATAATTACCAACCTGAGACAAAGCAGTAATCGTTACATCACGCTTACCTGTCTGTAATACTTCCTGCCCCGCCGCGTGACCGCGCACTTCAGCACTGGGTGAAAATACCCGCAGAAACTCAGCCTCAAGCTCATATGTTTTTGCTCCGTAAACCAGCCGTAATCTCTGCCGGTTCTGACTTAAGCGGATTTCAGCTGGTACCATATCCTGCATATAACTATTTTTTCCGTCACAAGACATTAACAAACTATACCTATTCTAACCTAATATACCACTTACTGCCCAATCAGATTAAATACATAAGCCGGCAGCAACAGCCGCAACAGACCCTTTGCAAGGCAAAGCTTAAAGAAGTATATTAATCCTGCTCAATAATCAGCGAAAGAATACACCATGCAAACAGCAGCCATCATTGAATATATTGTTAACTGGTTACGTGATTATGCCACTCAGGCAAAATGCAAAGGTTTTGTTGTAGGCGTTTCCGGCGGTATCGATTCTGCCGTAGTCTCAACTCTTGCTGCCAGAACAGGCTTGCCCACATTGGTACTGGAACTGCCTATTCATCAGAAAGTTAATCAGATAGCACGGGCACAGGAGCATATTCGTCAGCTGAAAAGCCGTTATAACAACATAGAAGAACACTGGGTAGACCTTACCCGCACCTTTGACTCATTTACCATGGCGGTAGACATTGGTGACAATAAAGATGAACAAACCCAGCTGGCACTGGCCAATGCACGCAGCCGCCTGCGCATGATTGCACTATATTACTACGCTCAGGAACGCGGCCTGCTTGTGGTCGGAACCGGTAATAAAGTAGAAGATTTCGGCGTCGGGTTCTTTACCAAATACGGCGATGGTGGTGTAGATCTCAGCCCGATTGCCGATCTGCTCAAAAGTCAGGTATATACACTGGCTGAAGAACTGAACATAGATCAGAATATTATTGATGCTCCGCCTACGGATGGATTATGGGATGCCGATAAAACCGATGAAGAGCAAATTGGTGCAACCTATCCTGAGCTCGAATGGGCTATGAGTGTCTACGATACTCATAAAACAGATGATTTTACCGGCCGCGAGCGCGAAGTATTTGCTATTTATGAACGTTATCATCGTGCCATGCAGCATAAAATCAACCCGATTCCGGTATGCAAGATTCCGGGCGAATTACTTAAATAATAGAAAAAACCAGATTGCAAAATCTGGTTTTTTATTCAGTAATCTTTAAACTGCAACCATAATTACATTATCAAATCAGATTATTATTTTCTAATAATAATCAGCCAAAACCAGACGCACAACGTCCGGTCTGTACACATTTAAAATTTTAATTACGGCTGAATAAAGCACAAATATGCGGCACTACTGCATCAACGGCCAGCTCAGTAGCTTCAGTATCCCTGCGTGCCTGATACTCTACTTTACCCGCTTTCAGACCACGGTCACCAATCACAATCCGGTGCGGAATACCAATCAGCTCAGAATCATGCAGTAATACTCCGGAACGTTCATCACGATCGTCCAGCAACACATCTATTCCGGCCTGCTGCAATTGCGCATACAAATTATCTGCGGCAGCTTTTACTTCAGCTGACTTTTTATAATTCATCGGCACAATCACCACCGTAAACGGTGCCATAGCTTCTGTCCAGATAATACCGCGTTCATCATTATTCTGTTCAATTGCCGCAGCAATCACACGCGTAATCCCGATACCATAACAACCCATTTCCAGCACAACATTTTTACCGTTCTGATCCAGAACAGTAGCCTGCATAGCCTCAGAATACTTAGTCCGTAACTGGAATACATGGCCAACTTCAATTCCGCGGGCCAGCTTCAGACTTCCGGTTCCGCACGGACTAGGATCACCGGCGATTACTTCGCGTAAATCAGCAAATTCCGGTTCTGCTGCATCACGGCCAAAATTAAAGCCCGTATAATGATGATCGTCTTCATTAGCACCAATTACCCAGTCTGCAGATTTTGCAGTAGCAAAATCGGCGTATACCTTACCATTAAAGCCCACAGGACCAAGCGAACCACCATGTGCGCCATTGAAAGCAGCTTCAATAGCTGCCACAGAAGCCATAGTTAACGGTGCTTTTACTCCTGCCAGCTTCTCAGCCTTGATTTCATTCAGATGATGATCTCCGCGAACCAGCAGCAATACCACCGTTCCCTCTTCTTCACCCTCAACAACCAGCGATTTCAGAGTCTGCTCAACCGGAATATTTAAAAATGCCACTAAATCTTCAATACTGCGTACATTCGGCGTGTGAACTTTGCTTAAAGACTGCCCTGCACTCAGGCGCTCTCCTGATAATGGCAAAGTAGCAGCCAGCTCAACATTAGCTGCATAGTCAGATGTATCACTATAGGCAATAACATCCTCACCACTTTCCGCCAGAACCTGAAACTCATGCGAACCCGTTCCGCCAATACTGCCGGTATCTGCTGCTACAGGACGATAATCCAGTCCCAGTCGGTCAAAAACGCGGCAATAGGCATCAAACATATCCCGATAAGTCTGTTGCAATGATTCAAATGAAGTATGGAATGAATAAGCATCTTTCATAACAAACTCACGGGCACGCATTACTCCGAACCGTGGCCGTACCTCATCCCTGAATTTAGTCTGAATATGATAAAAATTCAGTGGCAACTGCTTGTAGCTGCGAATTTCACTGCGCACAATATCCGTAATTACTTCCTCACAAGTCGGCCCCATACAGAACTCACGTTCGTGACGATCAGTAATACGCAATAATTCCTTACCATAAAATGCCCAGCGGCCGCTTTCCTGCCACAATTCAGCCGGCTGAACTACCGGCATCAGCAATTCAATCGAACCGGCACGATTCATCTCTTCCCGCACAATATGCTCAACCTTGCGCAGTACCCTTAACCCCATCGGCATCCAAGTATACAATCCGCTGGCCAGACGCCGGATCATCCCGGTACGCAGCATAAGCTTATGGCTGGCCAACTCCGCTTCGGCCGGAGCCTCTTTTAACGTTGAAATATAAAACTGACTGGCTTTCATATATATCTCCAAAAACAGCCGCCATTGTACCAGTCTCAGCGCAGTAAAAAAGCCAATATCTTGTACCTGAATAAACAAAATCAGCTTTAAATAATTACCCTGAGTAAAAACCTGCAGACGTGATATGATAAACCTTATTTATCTGAATCTGTGCACCATGAAATATCTGCTTGTATACAGCAGCCGTTTTGGCTATACCCTTAAAATTGCCCAGACACTTGAAGCGCAATGGACTGCTGCCGGCATTACAGTTGATATGATTAATCTAGCAGATGATCCGTTTATTCAGCAGGGGGAATATGATAAAATCATCATTGGTGCCTCTATCCGCTACGGACACTACGCTTCTCAGCTGGCACCCTGGATAGAACGCCATCAGCAAATCCTCAACAACACCCCAAGTGCCTTTTTCAGCGTCAGCATACTGGCAAACAAACCTCATCGCAGTACACCGCAAACACATACCTACACACGTAAATTTTTTACCAAAAGCCCATGGCGCCCTCAGTTAATTGGAATTTTTGCCGGAGAGCTGCACTATGCCAAATACAACCTGCTCGACCGCTACATGATGCGTCTGGTTATGAAACTGAATAAAGGCGAAACCCGTCTAGATGCCCATATTGAATATACCGATTGGCAAAAGGTACGGGATTTCGGTGAAGAACTACTGACTTTACAACTTAAAAAATAAATCGAAATTAAATATTAATTTTTACTGTCTTAAAAATTGTAAATGAGCGATCGATTAAACAATTTTAAACTGGTAATTTCATAAACAGATATTAATTATTAAGCATCAAAAAAAATAAACTTTTTCAAATTTAATTTAATAAATCAGAAAATATCAGTGATTAGTAAAATCAAATCAGACTCAATAAACTGATGAAGCATTTTTTGTACACAATTTATTATGGCAATATCGTATTAATAGCTAGTAAAATTATTTATATTAAAATTATTATCCAATCAAATAAAAAATAATTGATAATATTCAAATCTTAGTGTAAAATTATTTTATAATACTATCCTATATTTTAAACAAATATAACTTAATTAAACCAGTATAAACCGGTGAATTTAAATTTGCTTTAAATTTAAAGAAATAAAAACTGATTAAATCAAAATCAATCATATACTCAGTTTCTATCTTTTAAACAGTACAAAAATTACATTTAAAATATTAACTTCAGGAAATATCATCAATTTATATTTACAAGGAGAATCATACCCTAATGCACCTGACATTTTTCATTTCAATTTCATAACAAAATACTCAATTAAAAAACACAAATATAATTTTTATTACTTTAACAATAATATTAAATCAAGGAGAAATAATATTTAAATTCATAAAAACAGATAGATATTGAAATCCAATGCAATATATTTATTATAGTAAAACATTTATTTTTAACGTTAAATTCATATATTGAATATTTTTACATATATTTTTTTATAATTAGTTATTTACTTAAACTATACAAATAAACTCTTAAAATTAATAAATTATTATAAAAATTCATACATTTAACTAAATATTCACTCCGAAAATATTCCATATAAATTAATTTAGATAAAAATTATTATTTAACTTTTAAAATTTTCTACAAGGACTCAATAATGATACAAACAGACAGCAATATTTCCAATGTAAATAACCGGACAATAAACCGTTATATATATAAACCGGGCCATGGCCAGGAAATGATTAATCACAATGCCAGTGAAAATAATCAAAATCAGCAATATGAAATCACATTTGAACAGGCCAATTCTGCAAATGTCAGATTTTTTAAATCAGATAACAATCTGGTAATCCAGGCATATAACAATCAGGATTCTCTAACTATCATAGATTTTTTCAGCTCAGAAAATAATTATGCCGGTAACTTTATTTTTATCTTCGATGATAAAACATTAAATTCGAAATATTTCATAGATAACACAAATGTATTAAATGGAACAGAGAAAAATGATACGCTTAACGGATCAGACAAAAACGATACCATAAATGGTTATGCCGGTGACGATATTCTGAAAGGCGGTTCTGGATATGATGTCCTCATCGGCGGTAGCGGTAATGACAAACTTTATGGCGGTGATTATGAAAAAGACCGCTATGTGTTTGAAGCCGGGCACGGGCAAGATACTATCGTTGATAAAGGTTATCGGAATCAAAAAGAACAATATAATGATGTGGTATTTATGAAAGCTAAATCTACTGATGCTGTTTTTGACCGTTCCGGACAAGATTTAGTAATTCAGGCTTATGGAAATGATGATTCTGTAACCATACAAAATTTTTTCGATCTAAGCTATACCGACAATTGTGCATTTAACTTTGTCTTTGAAGATAAAGTATTAAGTGTTGATGATATTGCAGCCATGTCTTTTGCTATAGGCGGCACAGCAGGAGATGATGTACTCAGAGGCTGGGATTCAAATGATGTAATTGCCGGAGGGCCGGGCAATGATAAGCTGTATGGCGGCGATGGTATCGATAATCTTTTTGGCGGTAAAGGCGATGATGAGCTGTACGGAGGAAACGGAAATGATTATTTAAGTGGTGGTGCAGGTAACGATAAGCTTTATGGCGGCGATGGTAATGATATCCTTGTCGGTGGCGACGGGGATGATTACCTTGAAGGCGGCTCCGGCTATGATATCCTGATTGGCGGTCCCGGTAATGATACTCTTAAAGGCGGGATTCGTGAAAAAGATCGCTATGAATTTGCAGCCGGTCATGGTCAGGACACTATTGATGATGAAGCATATTTAAGTGAAAAAAATACTTGGGATGAAGTTGTGTTCAAAGATGCCCGTTTTGCCGATGCTCAGTTCATCCGTTCCGGTAATGATCTGATTATTAAAGCTTACGGTGATTCAGACTCTGTAACTCTGCCTAGTTATTTTACCCATTTCACCAAACGTGCATTCAACTTTATTTTCGAAGACAGAACTATCGGAGAACAGGATATCATCAAGGAAATTACATTTACCATGAATGGCGACGATGGTGATAATGTTATTCATGGTTGGGATTCCAAGGATATTATCAGCGGCGGCAAAGGTAATGATACCTTGTATGGGGAAGCCGGTAATGATGAATTATACGGTGATGAAGGTAATGATACGCTTTATGGCGGCGATGGTAATGATATCCTTGTCGGCGGCGACGGGGATGATTACCTTGAAGGCGGCTCCGGCTATGATATCCTGATTGGCGGTCCCGGTAATGATACTCTTAAAGGCGGGATTCGTGAAAAAGATCGCTATGAATTTGCAGCCGGTCATGGTCAGGACACTATTGATGATGAAGCATATTTAAGTGAAAAAAATACTTGGGATGAAGTTGTGTTCAAAGATGCCCGTTTTGCCGATGCTCAGTTCATCCGTTCCGGTAATGATCTGATTATTAAAGCTTACGGTGATTCAGACTCTGTAACTCTGCCTAGTTATTTTACCCATTTCACCAAACGTGCATTCAACTTTATTTTCGAAGACAGAACTATCGGAGAACAGGATATCATCAAGGAAATTACATTTACCATGAATGGCGACGATGGTGATAATGTTATTCATGGTTGGGATTCCAAGGATATTATCAGCGGCGGCAAAGGTAATGATACCTTGTATGGGGAAGCCGGTAATGATGAATTATACGGTGATGAAGGTAATGATACGCTTTATGGCGGCGATGGTAATGATATCCTTGTTGGCGGCGACGGGGATGATTACCTTGAAGGCGGCTCCGGCTATGACATCCTGATTGGCGGCCCCGGTAATGATACTCTTAAAGGCGGTAATCAAGAAAAGGATCGCTATGAATTTGAAGCCGGCCATGGGCAGGACATTATTTATGATGGAGCATACTCATATGAGGCAAATCGACATGATGATGTTGTGTTCAAAGGTGCCCGTTTTGCTGATGCTCAGTTCATCCGTTTCGGTAATAATTTGATTATCAAAGCTTATGGTGATTCAGACTCTGTAACTTTGCCTGATTATTTTAACGCAGATATCCGCCGTGGATTTAACTTGATTTTTGAAGACAGAACCATCAGTGCACAGGATATCATCAACGAAATTACATTTACTCTGAATGGTGACGATGGTGATAATTTCATCCATGGTTGGAATACCAAGGATATTATTAGCGGCGGTAAAGGTAATGATACCTTATATGGGTATGCCGGTGATGATGAATTATACGGTGATGAAGGTAATGATACGCTTTACGGCGGCGATGGTAACGACATTCTTGCCGGTGGCGACGGGGATGATTACCTTGAAGGCGGCTCCGGCTATGACATCCTGATTGGCGGCCCCGGTAATGATACTCTTAAAGGCGGTAGCAGGGAAAAAGATCGGTATGAATTTGCAGCCGGCCATGGGCAGGACACTATTGATGATGGAGCATACTCATATGAGACAAATCGACATGATGATGTTGTGTTCAAAGGCGCTCTTTTTGCTGATGCTCAGTTCATCCGTTTCGGTAATGATTTGATTATCAAAGCTTATGGTGATTCAGACTCTGTAACCCTGCCTGATTATTTTAACGCAGATATCCGCCGTGGATTTAACTTGATTTTTGAAGACAGAACCATCAGTGCACAGGATATCATCAACGAAATTACATTTACTCTGAATGGTGACGATGGTGATAATTTCATCCATGGTTGGAATACCAAGGATATTATTAGCGGCGGTAAAGGTAATGATACCTTATATGGGTATGCCGGTGATGATGAATTATACGGTGATGAAGGTAATGATACGCTTTACGGCGGCGATGGTAACGACATTCTTGCCGGTGGCGACGGGGATGATTACCTTGAAGGCGGATATGGCTATGATATCCTGATTGGCGGTCCCGGTAATGATACTCTTAAAGGCGGTAGCAGGGAAAAAGATCGGTATGAATTTGCAGCCGGCCATGGGCAGGACACTATTGATGATGGAGCATACTCATATGAGACAAATCGACATGATGATGTTGTGTTCAAAGGTGCCCGTTTTGCTGATACTCAGTTCATCCGTTTCGGTAATGATTTGATTATCAAAGCTTATGGTGATTCAGACTCTGTAACCTTGCCTGATTATTTTAAGGAAGATATCCGCCGCGGATTTAACTTTATTTTTGAAGACAGAACCATCAGTGCACAGGATATCATCAACGAAATTACATTTACTCAGAATGGTGACGATGGTGATAATTTCATCAGGGGTTGGGATACCAAGGATATTATCAGCGGCGGAAAAGGTAATGATACCTTATATGGGTATGCCGGTGATGATGAATTATATGGTGATGATGGTAATGATACGCTTTACGGCGGCGATGGTAATGATATCCTTGTCGGTGGCGATGGAGATGATTATCTTGAAGGCGGCTCCGGCTATGATATCCTGATTGGCGGTCCCGGTAATGATACTCTTAAAGGCGGTACTGACAGAGAAAAGGATC
>NZ_JACFQM010000008.1:0-91270 GCF_016101465.1 Snodgrassella sp. M0110
TCGATACGCCGCCCTTCTTCGTTGATATAGACGGCAGCACAGGAACCATCAGGCTGCGGGTCGATTTCCATTTCGATTTCATAGTTAACACTCCAGCCGGCACCGAACATGTTGTGGGTGCGGGTGTCGACGCTGCTGTAGAAACGCTGCCATTCGAAGGGCAGGTGAGCCGGCAGGGAGAAGTCGAGTTCTTCGGGGCCGAACAGGAGTTTGGCACCGGTTGGCAGATGAACCGGATTACCTTTGAAGGGCTCTATAGCTTTTAATATATTATAGCTAATACTGGCGACTAAAAAAGCACACTTTACAAAACGACTTAGTTTTGTGAAAAATTTTCCTGGGGATAACAGTAGTGTCGCAATAGCTAATGTTAGACTAATAGGGTATTTGCCACTTTTAATTTCACGGACAACAACAGATTCACCGCCGATGCGCACGTTGTTGGAAACTTTGATACCACCTTTGTAGTCATCAGTTACTTTGGCTTCGCAGGTGCTGCGATCATTGCTGCGTACCGCCGGCTGGTTGTTGATATAGACTTTTTTGGAACCTTCAGCCATAAATTCATCAGAGGAAGAAGGCGGGTGTTTTTTGCAAATGATTTTATCGTCTATTCTGGTGATGGTTGTACTTGGATCCGGAGAAGCAACAATAGGTGTGACAATCTCATTTGACGCCTGCCTTATGAGCTGAAGTATGTTGCCGGTTATATCGATAAAACTTTCAGTCTGTTGAGGTGCTTGTGCGGTTTCTGCTTTTTTTACTATGCCGGCAGCGCGTGCTGAGGGTTTACTATTAATACGAGTATTCTTGGAACCGGTATCAATATTGGCGTATTCGGATTGGGGGAATAAGCTGCAGACCCAGTCTGCAGCCTCTGAAATATAGTCTTTTAATGCTAATGAAGCACCAACAGACACTATGAGTCCTAAAATACTGGTTAATATATCGGCAGTTCCTATTAATGCCGCAATAACTGCTATTGCTGCAGCTTCTAATCCTCCCCCTGCTATAACAGCTATTGTTACTGCTACAGCGACAACGCACACAGTTGCTAAAGCTTCATAACATTTGAATTCAACAAAACCACCTGCAAAATCAGCCATTATTGAAGTATGTAAAAGTACGTCTCCTTCACGTGCTGCCCAGTATGCTTCCCTCATGTTAAATTTCCCCTGTTGTAAATTAAAATAAAACAAAGTATGTAAATTAATATTAATATATTATAAATTAAATGGAAAAAATAACTTAAATATATATAATTTGACATAAATTAATATTTTTTTTAAACTAAATGTTTTTTTATATTTAAAATTAATAATTGTAAATAATATGCTTTATAATAGATAAAGCATTTGAAATACAGATAAGTAGTCATTATTAAAAAAGCAGCTTTTCCTCTAAGGAATAAGCTGCTTTTGTTTAAACAGAAAATCTATTGATTAATCTGTGCTGTTAGTTCGCGGGTTTCATGAAAACGAATATCTGGCCAACGTTCTTCTGTTAGAGACAGGTTTACACGGTTGGGAGCCAGATAGGTTAGGTTACCACCTGCATCTGTAGCGAGATTAAGTATGTTGGCTTTTTCAAATTCAGCCAATTTTTTCCGGTCAAAGCAGGATACCCAGCGTGCAGACCAGATGCTGACAGATTCAAATACGGCATCAACGCCATATTCATTGGCGAGACGGGCGGTAACTACTTCAAACTGCAATACACCTACAGCACCGAGTATTAGATCGCCGCCATTGTGAGGTCTGAATACCTGTACTGCACCTTCTTCACCAAGTTGTTGTAATCCTTTTTGCAGCTGTTTCATTTTCAGCGGATTTTTGATTCTCACAGCACGAAACAGTTCCGGTGCAAAAAACGGGATGCCGGTAAAGGTGAGCCGTTCTCCCTCGGTGAAGCTGTCGCCAATCTGGATGTTACCGTGATTAGGAATACCGATAATATCACCAGCAAAAGCCTCTTCAACCAGTTCACGGGTATGTGACATAAAGGTGACAACACTGGATGCAGCAATGTCTCGGTTAAGACGCAGGTGTTTGATTTTCATGCCCCGGGTAAATTCACCAGAACACACGCGTAAAAAAGCAATACGGTCGCGATGCTTGGCGTCCATATTGGCCTGTATTTTGAATACAAATCCGGAAAATTTGTTTTCAGTTGGTTCGACCACACGCTCAAGTGTTTCTCTGGGCTGCGGAGCCGGTGCCCAGTCAATCAATGCATTGAGGATTTCCTGAATACCGAAATTGTTGATAGCTGAACCAAAGAAGACAGGCGTCAGCTCGCCGCGCAAAAATGCGTCTAAATCAAATTCATTTGACGCGGCCTGCACGAGCTCAATTTCTTCGCGCAGTTGCTGAATTTCTATCGGAAAGAGCTCATCCAGTCGGGAATTATCGATACCTTTGATTACATCAAATTCATGTGGCAGCTTCTCGCCACCGGCTTCAAAGAGGTAAATCTCATCATTCAGGATGTGATAGACACCTTTGAAATTTTTTCCCATACCAATCGGCCAGGTAATCGGAGCGCAGCGGATGTGCAGTATGTTTTCAACTTCATCGAGCAGTTCAAGTGAATCGCGAACTTCGCGATCATATTTGTTCATGAAGGTAACAATCGGTGTGTCACGCAGCCGACAAACATTTAAAAGTTTGATTGTTTGTGCTTCTACGCCTTTGGCGGCATCGATAACCATTAAGGCACTGTCAACGGCAGTGAGTACGCGATAAGTATCTTCAGAAAAATCTTCGTGACCGGGTGTATCAAGCAGGTTAACAACATGTTGATGATAATCAAACTGCATCACAGATGAGGCTACGGAAATACCACGCTGTTTTTCGATCTCCATCCAGTCTGATGTGGCAAATTTACCGGATTTTTTTCCTTTTACTGTACCTGCAGAGAGGATAGCTCCGGAAAACAATAGCAGTTTTTCTGTTAGGGTGGTTTTACCGGCATCCGGATGGGAAATAATCGCAAATGTGCGGCGTCGTGCCGCTTCCTGGGCAATCTGACTCATGATTTTTATATTCTGAAAACAATAAAAACAAGACGGCTGTGGCCGTCTTGTAAAGAGATACATATTGTAGCACAGGTTGATATGAAATCTGTTAATTGGATATTTTAGTGCTGTTAATTATGACTTTTTATGAATATAAATTTTATTTATCGGCTGTTTACTGGTGATTTAAACTGGTTAGTCATTAGCGGTAGAAAAAAAGCATTTTTTCATATTTAAAACTTGGTTGTTACATTGTAGCTGCGCCTGGGCAGCATTGTGTTTAATAACTGCCAGTGCCAATGAAACTGAGTCTTTTTGTACCTGATTGATAATCAGCCCCGCTTCTTCATTGTTGCTATCATATATGCTGTCTCCGTCGGAAAGGGGGGTAGTACTTTCAATAAGTACCAAGCCGCGTTTTACCTGACCGCGGTACTGGGCCCGGGCGATAATTTCCTGTCCTGGATAGCATCCTTTTTTAAAATGTACGGCACCGATAAGCTGCTGATTGAGCATTTGTGCCACACATGTTTCTGTGGTAGCTGCACTAATCCATGGGTTGCCACAGGTAATTTCATGGGTTTTCCATGCTATGGCGTTTTCTGTATTCAATGGTGGTAGCTGATTGATTTTGCCGACGCTGACCTCTGAGTGATCTGGCAATTGTATCTGCCAGATCTGATTGGTCGTCGTTGCTGATAAAACATATTGAGGTTGTTCTGGTGCATTTGATACAGGAATATCATTTGGTAAACCAACTGCCACACCCCATTCGGGCATGGTTTCTAATTTTACTTTGCTGCGCAAAATGTACATTTGCAATTTTTTCTGTAGCGTTTCACACAGATCGGCTGCAGCAATCAGAATAATATCGTCTCCTCTGTTAAGTAGAAGCATATTGGCGATGACACGGCCTTTGGCTGTATTATAAGTTGCCAGACATGCCTGTTCTTCTGCAAGATGATTAATGTCATTTGAAAGCTGATTATGCAAAAATGTGGTGCGATCTTCGCCGCTAACCCGAATAAGGCCGAAAAAGGGCATCAGGGTAGATGCTGTGTGTGTCATGTTGAATCCTGATTAATTTAAATTCGCCGGTTCTTATTATAAATCTGAATTTTTAGTAAACAAATAAAAAGCTCCGCCCAAGTTCTGGGACGGAGCCAGGGAAAATACTATTAATTAACCTATTTTCCTTCAGCTTTTGCTTTTAACTGCTGATACATATCAGGATGTTCGTTTTTAAGCAGTTCTGCTACCTCCATATTTACACGATTCAGTTTGCTTAATTCCAGTTGTTCGACATGAACCAGACGAACCAGCTCGCGAACTGGTTTCGGAATATTGCGTCCTGCTTCGTAACGCGAACCACCGGATTGGGTAACACCAACCTGACTCCAGAACTCAATTTGATTTAAACCAAGTTTTTTACGGATTTCACGCACATTGTTAATAGGTTTGAATGCTTTCATAATTTTTATACCTTAAAAGCGAGTTGTCTATGTGTTAGTAAATTAATATGGTCATTCATAAATAATTAATTATTTTGGTAAAATTTGTCAGGAAAACTGATGGCAAATGTTTTACCATTATGCATAATTATCTATTGGCTTCAATATTATCACAATTGTTTTTACATTCAATACAATATTGCTATTGTTTTATTAAAATGTGGTATAACAGGATAATACAGATTTATTTTAATTAAACTAAATAAAGATTTATTGTTTTATATCAGATATTAATATTATATTAATGTAAAGTTATGATATTTTTATGCTTTTAAGGTTTGCCTGTTAAAGGGCTGACTGTAAGTATTTCATAGCCGTTTTCAGTAACCAGAACCTCATGTTCCCATTGTGCAGAAAGCTTATGGTCTTTGGTCACAACCGTCCATCCGTCATTTAATATACGTAAATGACGTTTACCTTGATTAACCATTGGCTCGATTGTGAAAATCATTCCGGGTTGTAATTTTAATCCTGTATTGCGACGACCATAATGCAACACTTGCGGTTCTTCATGAAAGCCGCGACCGACTCCATGTCCGCAAAATTCCTGCACCATAGAGTAACCCGCATTCTCAGCTACTTGCTGGCAGGCGTAACCAATATCACCAAGTGTTGCCCCCGGTTTGACTACTGATATACCGGCCATCATACTTTGATGGGTAATGTTGATCAGGCGCCGGGCCTGCGGGCTGATTTCTCCGACGGCATACATACGGCTTGAGTCTCCATGAAAACCATCTTTGATAATGGTGACATCTATATTTAATATATCGCCGTTTTTTAGGGGTTTATCATCGGGTATGCCGTGACAGATTACATGGTTGACAGAAGTACAGCATGACTTGGGAAATGGCGGGTTGCCATAGCCTAATGGGGCAGGATAGCCGCCCTGAACATTGATATGATAATCGTGGATCAGACGGTCAATTTCATTGGTGGTGATTCCCGGTTTGATAAACTGGCCTATGTAGTCAAGTGCTTCGGCAGCCAGTCGGCCAGCAACACGCATTGCAGCAATTTCTTCTGCATTCTTAATAATCACGGCCATGATTCTTCCTTTTACGGTAATTAAAATAATTCAGTTAATGTGTATAATAATTTAAGCATTCACCAGTAAACTTAGTTCATCGGTAATATTCTGTTTGCGCATAAGACTTTCACCGATAAGAAAAGTGTTCACCTGATGTTGTCGCATCATATGAATATCATTTGTGGTGAAAATACCACTTTCAGCTACAACAGTTTTTCCTGTCAACGCGGGCAGAAGCTTGATGGTTTGTTGTAAATCTACTTCAAAAGTACGCAGATTACGATTGTTTACACCCCATAGTGAGGTTTGCATATTGGTACATTTTTCAAGTTCGTCTTCATTATGTATTTCAAGCAGTACGGTCATACCTAGTTCATGAGCAATAGCCTCATATTCGGTCAACTGAGCACTGCTCAGTGCCGCAGCAATAAGCAGGATTGCATCTGCATTGTATGCCCGGGACTGGTATATTTGATAGGCATCAATGATGAAATCTTTGCGCAGTACTGGCAGATTGCAGGCATTGCGTGCGATATTCAGATAGTCAAGGCTACCCTGAAAATAGTTTTTATCTGTTAATACAGACATGCAGGCTGCGCCACCAAGCTGATAATCTCTGGCAATCTCTGCTGGTGAAAAATCAGGACGAATCAAACCTTTAGATGGGCTGGCTTTTTTTACTTCGGCAATAATGGCAGCCTTTCCCTGATGATGTTTTGTCTGTATTGCTTCAAGAAAAGGACGCGCAGGGTTCTGTTCATAGGCTTTCGCCCGTACTTCAGCCAGTGTTTCAGCCGTTTTGGCAGTAACCATTTCAGTTTTTTTGGTGGCAATAATTTTATTTAAGATATCACTCATGAGTTGTGTCCAAAAGTGGATGCTGAAGCAGAATTAATCAAAAAGGGAAGGCGGGTTATCGCCAGAAGGAAAACCATCTTTTAGAAAGAACTATCTTCACTAATTTCTGCTTTCAATACTTGAAAAATAGCCCGGAAAGCTTTAGGTGGTTTTCCTGCAGCCTGTTCCTTACGGGCATTGCGAATTAATGTGCGCAGATTGCTGATATCAATATGCGGATAGCGGCTGATGATTTCAGTAAGGCTGCTGTCATCGGAAATTAAACGATCACGCAGATTTTCCAGCCGTTGTAAATAAGCATTATGTGTACTGTTTTCACCTTTGAGGCGCGCAAGATAATCGCTGATGGGTTTGGTATCGGTTTCACGCATCAGACGACCGATAAACTGAGCCTGGCGTTTAAGCGCGCTGTTGGAGCTGATTTTCTGATAGCTTAATACTGCCTGTAATAAATCTTCAGGCAAATTCATTTTTTTCAATGTATCTGCAGATAATTTGGTTAATTCCATACCTAATTGCTGCAAATCATTCATTTGCTTTTTCAATTGGGTTTTACTTATCCATTTTTCGTCTGCAAAAGCCTGGCTATCGGGATTACTGTTCATATTTATCGGGTCATGTGTGTATCTGAATTTCAAGTATCTATTTTAGCAAAAAATCCATATTATTTCAGTTGGCACGCTTGTTTAACTGCTGCCAGTGCCTAAACCGGCATGTTAGAATGCAAACTTCTTTGCAAGAGAGTAGATTAATGTTTCATCATAGTGCCGACCAGTTACAAGAATTGTGCCAGCAGGCAATCAATAAATCGAGACTGCAAGGGGCAACTGCTGTTGAAATCGATATTAGCGAATCTGCAGGCCAGAATGTACAAGTGCGTCAGCAGAATGTTGAGCATATTGAATACCAGCAGGATAAATCCTTAGATATAACAGTTTACCTGGGTCAGGCTAAGGGGCGTGCGAGTACTGCTGATTTCAATGAAAAAGCAATAGAAGAGGTAATCAGAGCAGCTTTAAGTATTGCCCGTTATACAGCTCAGGATGACTGTGCCGGTCTGGCAGAAGCCGCATTACTGGCTACAGAGTTCGGCGATACAGAATCTTTTTTCCCCTGGTCACTGTCTGCCGATGAAGCGATTGAGATTGGTAAAAAAGCTGAACAGGCCGCGCTTGATGCCGATGAGCGTATCAAAAATTCTGAAGGAGCAGAGGTACAGACTGATCATTATCAGTTTGTATATGCCAACAGTAATGATTTTTGTGCTTATCAGCGCGGCAGCCGACACAGTATTTCCTGTAGTGTGGTGGCTGCGGATGACTTAGGGATGCAGCGTGATTACTGGTATGATTTGGCACGAGATGCACGAGATCTTGATAATGCTGAAATTATCGGACAGACAGCAGCAACACGTACAGTACGGCGTTTAAACGGTCGGTCAGTTGCTACAGGGAAATATCCGGTTATTTTTGATACTACGGTTGCCGGAAGTTTAATTGGTCATTTGGTAGGTGCACTGAGTGGTAGTGCGTTATACCGGCAAACCAGCTTTCTGGTGGACAGCCTTGGCAAACAGGTTATGGCGCCCTGGGTATGTCTTACAGAGAAACCACATGTAAAAAAAGCACTGGCCAGTACTTATTTTGATGCAGAAGGGGTGGCTACACTTGACCGTACTGTTATCAGTGAAGGACAGGTTGCAGGTTATTTTCTTAGTAGTTACAGTGCGCGTAAGCTGGGTATGCGCACCACGGGAAATGCCGGTGGTGTTCATAATTTATATCTGAATCATACTCATGCCAGTCAGGCTGATTTGTTGAAAACGATGGGAACCGGTTTACTGGTTACTGAGCTGATGGGGCAGGGTGTAAATGCTATTACCGGAGACTATTCGCGCGGCGCTGCAGGTTTCTGGGTGGAAAACGGAGTAATTGCCTATCCGGTTGAAGGTATTACCATTGCTTCACGTTTACAGGATATGTTTATGGCAATGGCTGGTGTAGCAGATGATTCGTTAAAGCGCAGTACGCATAAGGTTGGTTCGATTTTGATTGATAATATGATTATTGCTGGAGCCTGAAGTGTAACTGGTAATGGGAATTTGTATGGATAATGGTCAGGCGAAAGTACAAATATTTGATAACTGCGTGTTTAAAAGGATTGAAAATGAGCTTCCGTAAAGCATTGTGGTGTGTATTTTTTCTGGCAGTACTTTGTGCGGCAGGGTCGTTTATAGGTCAGTATGTTCTGGGAATGAACCCGTGTGTGTTGTGTATAGTTCAGCGTGTAGCGGTCATTGCTACTGCATTACTGGCTTTTTTGTGTGCCTGCTGTCCTAACCGCAGCTGTATTGAGCGGGTGATAAATGCCATTGTGGTCAGTCTGGCACCCATAGGCGGACTGGGTGTAGCTGTATATCAGATATATATTCAGCATCTTCCTTTGATGGATCAGCCTTCCTGCGGCGCACCATGGACGTTCCGTTTGCGTGATGCGCCGTTATTTCATTGGTATGAACCGATTATTCGCGGTACAGGTAATTGTGGTGAGGTTCAGAAAATTTTACTGATACCTTTACCGATATGGAGTGCGTTATTTTTTACTGCTGTATTACTTTGGGTCTGGGTATGGTTCTGGCGCAGTCGTAAATGCTGAAGCTGTGCCGGATCAGCGGCTGATAATTTGTTTTGTTTGAATGAATGCTATGGTATGAATGCTAGATTTTTACTGAAGACAATTGGTCATATTACACTGGCTGGATTATTCCTGTGCGGTATGTCTGCCTGTAAGGACAAGGGCAGATGGTCTGGCGGGGATGATAATTCGCCGGATGACAGCAGCCGGGTATTAAATCAGCCAGCACAGATAAGCCGGTTAATTCCGGCTCGGGTAGCAGATCGTGATGCATGGGCTGCAGATATCAGTCGGATCATGGATGAGCTGAAAATCAGTAAGACTCAGGAAAATGTATGTAGTGTGATTGCTGTGGTTGATCAGGAATCAAATTTTGTTGCAAACCCTTCGGTTCCTGATCTTGGTAATAAAGCAATCAAGGCTTTTCAGACGGAAGTGCCGCAAAAATTTGTCAGGCAGTTTGGTCCGGCTCTGGGACCGGCAGTTTCACGTTATTTTAATTCAGTACTGGTTAATGAACCGAGCAAAGAAAACAGTTTTCTGGTACAGATGCGTAATGTAAAAACTGAACAGCAGCTGGACTTAATTTACCGGCAGATATTTGCTTATGTATCAAAGCAATTTTATGCTGATTCAATTACTAATGCTGCGGCTAGGTTTATGGGTAAGGATATCGGAGAAGATAATAATCCGATTACTACTATTGGTTCGATGCAGGTATTAGTAAAATATGCACGTGAACATCAGCGCGACAATGCTACGGTGAATGAGTTACGTGATTATATGTATACCCGGGAGGGTGGTTTATATTACGGTATCCACCGGTTGATGAAGTATCCTGCGGCCTATGATAATCCTCAATACCGTTTTGCTGATTATAATTCCGGCATGTATTCGAGCCGCAATGCAGCCTTTCAGCAAGATATAAATAAACTGCTCAATACAGATATGGCTTTGGATGGGGATTTATTGCTATATGATAAAGATGATAAGGCGCAGTCAATGCCTAGTCAGACTGAAACAGCATTGAATCAGTTATTTGCTGATCATGGTGTCGTAATGAAAACGGAACAGATACGTTCAGATTTGTTGCAGGAAAAACAGGCAGAATTTGAAAATACATCCACCTATCAGAATGTAATTGCTTTATATAAACAGCAATTCGGTAAAAATCCTCCATATGCTATTATGCCGCAAGTGATAATTAGCGGACCGAAGTTAAGCAAAGATTATAATACCAACTGGTATGCTACTAATGTCACCCGTCGTTATGAAACTTGTATGCGGCATGGTGGCGGTACTGGACGCCACCGTAAAAGATAAATTCGAACATAAAAAAGCCAGTATATTCATATACTGGCTTTTTTATCGGATTATTCCTGATTTTTTTGTTTTGCTTCAAGGATTTCCCAACGTTCAAGTTTTTCCAGCAGCAGCTCTTCAATTTCAGCAATACGTGTTTGCCATTCAGTTGCCAGTTTATAGTCATTTTTGAATATTTCCGGATCGGAAAGTTTATTATTCAGATCTTGTTGTTCTGCTTCGAGAGCAGCAAGCTCGTCGGGTAAGCTGGTGAGTTCACGTTGTTCGTTGTAGGAAAGTTTATCGTTGCGTCGGCTTTTTTGCCGGTTTTTATCAGGATTACTGGTATTTTTGCTTGTTGTGGGCGCTGGTGTTAGTAAGCTTTGTTCACGTTTTTGGGCGTCAATATAATCCTGATAACCGCCTATGTATTCTTTTAATTGACCATTACCTTTGAAAACTATGGATTGAGTAACTACATTATCCAGAAAAGTACGATCGTGACTGACAAGAAATACGGTGCCGTTATAATCCCGCAATAACTCTTCCAGTAATTCCTGCGTATCGATATCCAAATCATTTGTTGGTTCATCAAGTACCAGAATATTAGCTGGTCGGATAAATAGTTTGGCCAGTAATAGCCTGTTGCGCTCGCCACCAGAAAGTGATTTGACTTCACTACGAACTCTGGCCGGAGAAAACAGAAATTCTTCAAGATAACCAATTACATGTTTACGCTGACCACCAATGTCAATGTAATCATTACCCTGACCTATAGTATCAAAAACAGTATCGTTTTCATTTAATGCACTACGAAACTGATCAAAATAGGCAACTTCCTGACGTGAGCCCAGCCGAATTTTGCCTGAGGTTGGCTGTAATTCACCTAAAATCAATTTTAAAAAGGTAGTTTTGCCAACACCATTTGATCCGATCAGACCAATTTTGTCACCGCGCTGAATAACACAAGAGAAATCACGCATAATAAGGTGTTCACCATAAGCAAATCCGGCGTGTTCAAGCTCTGCTATAATTTTCCCGCTGGCTTCACCGCGATTTAAATTAAAGCTGACCTGCCCCTGTACTTCACGACGTGCAGCGCGTTCGCGGCGTAGTTGTTCCAGCCGTTTAACCCGCCCCTGGTTACGTGTGCGGCGTGCTTCAATTCCTTTGCGAATCCATGCTTCTTCCTGAGCATGAAATTTATCAAAAAGCCGGTTATGTTCAGCTTCAACAGCTAGTTCCTGTGCTTTTTTTTCACTATAGGCACTAAAACTTCCCGGGTAACTACGTAAATGTCCGCGATCTAGTTCGATGATACGCGTAGCTACACGATCCAGAAAGCGTCGGTCATGTGTCACGACAATCAGACTGCCGGCAAAATTACCAAGCAGATTTTCCATCCATTCTATCGCTTCGATATCCAGATGATTGGTTGGTTCATCCAGTAACAGGATATCCGGTTTTTGTACCCATGCCTGAGCCAGTGCAACACGCTTTTTCTGACCACCGCTTAAGTTGCTGATTAATTCGTTTTCCGGTAGTTGTAATTCACTTAAGGTTTGCGCAATTAAGGCATCAAATTGCCAGCCGTTAAGGTTTTCAAGCTTATTCTGTAATTCAGTTAACCGATTCAGACTGGTTTCATCACCAATATTCTGGCTGAGCTCATGATACTCACGTAACAGATTTTGCAGTTCGCCCAATCCTTGGGCTATGGTGTCAAATACAGTAGCCTGCGGTTCAAAAAAGGATTCCTGCGGTACATAAACAACTTTTTGGTTGTTCTGGATAGTTAATAATCCGTCATCCAGTTTCTGTACTCGGGCAAGAATTTTCAGTAATGAGGATTTCCCGGCACCATTGCGACCAATAAAGCCTATTTTTTCACCTGCATCCATTTGCAAAGATGTATGATCCAGTAAGGGGTGGTGACCTACAGTAAAGCAGGCATTATCGAGTGACAGAATACTCATGATTAAGACGAATACGTTTGATTATGGTTTATGGAAATGAGTTATTGTATCAGGTTCATAGTTAATATGTTGCAGCAATACTGAACTTACCTTTAATTAAAAAATCCGGCAATTTTTGTCTGGCTGTCCTTTGCCATTAAAAAAATGATTTTCTTCATCGCAGCGGCTGGAGCTGCTTTGGCAGATAAATATTCTTCCATCCTGATTTAATTTGATTATACGAGGTTCAGCTTCGGTATCAATCGCCACTGCTTTGAGTGTGAAATGTTCTTCAGGTGCAAAACGCGGATTTCCCTGTATGCGAAAACAAAAATGCTGGTTCTCAATAATAGGTAATTCTGGCCAGTTGTGTTTGTTTTGCTTATAGCTAATGTGTTTTTGATAATGTTTGGACAGGAATTGAGCATTGATAAGCAATGCCGCCTTTGCCTGATTTAATCTACCCTGTAGTACATGCTGGCGATAATATGGATAAGCAATCAGAATTATCATGAGGATAACAGTCAGTATAAGCATAAGCTCAAATAAGCTGTATCCCTGTTCGGTTTTTCGGAGTGAAGACATACGATATCTGTATTTATGCTTATAGAATATACTAACCATTTATTTGATAAAAGAAATTATTTTTCGGACTAATAGTATATATGAATATATCTATATTGTATATTTTATTTTGTTATGCTATGAATTTATTGTTAAATTATATAATAAATAAAATTATTTATGATACGCATAAATAGTATAATTATTTTGTTTTTTGTTTATTTAAAATTCAAAATATTTATAATAAATAGTCAGGTATTAGTGTCCAGATAATTCTTGTAGATATTATTAATTAAAATTAGGATTTTATTTTTTATTTAAAAAATTCATGATCAGTTTGTGTTGACAGGTATAACAGCAGTAAAAAAACGGGCTATAACGCCCGTATTTAAAAAATTTATTTGGCTGATATGGAATTAACGATGATGTAAGCTTTCCATCCGGATCATGGTAACCGGGGATAAAACTCGTGGTAATGCCTGAATTCTAGCCATTGACTGTTTGATAAAACGTTCTTTGGTTGAATGTGTCAGGATAACAATTTCGGCAGATTCCTTATTAATAATACCTTTTTGGATGAGAGCCTCAATAGAAATATTTTCTGCAGCAAGAATATTCGCAATTTCTCCCAGCACACCCGGTTCATCGCAGGCAGATACACGCAGATAATAACTACTGGTGATTTCATCCATTGGCAGAATGGAAATATTTTGTAATGAATTAGACTGAAAAGCCAGATAGGGAACACGGTAGCTGGCTTCAGCATTCTGTAATCGGGTTACATCAATAATATCAGCCATCACTGCACTGGCAGTTGGGCCGGCACCAGCACCAGCACCATAATAGAGTGTCTGCCCAATCATATCTGCCTGAACAGTTACAGCATTCATTACTCCTTCTACTTTTGCCAGTAATCGGCTTTCAGGGATTAAAGTAGGGTGTACACGCAGCTCGATACCTTGCGGAGTTTTGCGGGTAATACCAAGTAATTTAATGCGATAGCCTAGTTCCTCAGCATAACAGATGTCCAGACTCTCCAGATGACTGATGCCTTCCAGATAACATTGGCTAAAATTAATCGGGGTTCCGAATGCCAGTGCAGAAATAATACTTAATTTATGACCGGCATCATGACCTTCAATATCGAATGTAGGATCGGCTTCTGCATAACCCAGTTCTTGTGCCTGTTTTAATGCTTCCGGAAAGGTACTGCCTCGGGTACGCATTTCACTCAGAATAAAGTTACTGGTGCCATTGATAATGCCGGCAATAGATTCGATATGGTTGGCAGCCAGCCCCTCACGTAAAGCTTTAATAATAGGAATACCGCCGGCAACTGCAGCTTCATACATCACCATTACATTGTGTTCAGAAGCCAGTCGGAAAATTTCGTTACCGTATTCTGCCAGAAGTTTTTTATTGGCAGTAACAATGTGCTTTCCGTTCCTGATTGCCTGGATCACAGCATCTTTAGCTATTGTTGTACCGCCAATTAGTTCTACTACAACATCAACATCAGTTGCATTTACTACTTCAAATACATCATTACTAACAAAAGTGCTATTGCCGCATATTTCCCGGGTACGTTCAATATTACGACTTGCTGCACGGGTAATAATTAATTCGCGGCCAAGCCGGCGGGTAATTTCATCCGCATTATTCTGTAATAACTTGACGGTACCACCACCTACTGTGCCGACGCCCAGCAAGCCTATACGCAGAGGCTGCATGTTTACTCCTTCAAATAGACAAATTTAATTTATGAACTGCCTGATACTTGCAATTTTACGTGAATAATCTACTATGCTAGCCGAAAACTGCTTTTTTGACTACTACAGCCATAGTATGTTGTGTGGTTATGCATAAGGAAATTTTAATGCAAATTGAAGAAATTCGGGATAAACAAGGATTATGGATTGAGGAAGTTGATATCGGAAAAATTACTGTAAACGGCCGGCAATATACTCAACCTGTATGTATTACTGCTGATGAAGTGCTCACACTGGATAAGCAAGCAGCCAGTGAGTTAACCATTGATGATTTTACTCAGGCTTTACAGTTTAAGCCTGAAGTGATTTTAATCGGTACCGGAAATCATCATGTGTTTATTCATCCGCGTCTGACTTCACAATTAGTCGAAAAAGGAATCGGTGTAGAAAGTATGTCTACAGCTGCTGCTTGCCGTACTTTTATGGTGTTGCGCAGTGAAGGCCGCAGTGTCTGGGCATGGTTGTGGCCGTTAATAGAAGAGTAGTATTTATTTAAATATATTGCTTTTAAAAAGAATAATTTAGAAATAATCAGTATCAGGGTTAAGGATAAAAAATCAGGCTGCCGGTATCATTAACCGGAACCTGATTTTTTAATAGTTACGTGAGTTATTTATTTAACTGCTGTGCTGTTCTGACCTTTGATAATGCTCATGCCAGCACTTACCAGACTACCAATATCTGCAACATTAGCAGGCATAATCAGAGTGTTATTGGTTTTTGCCAGTTTAGCAAAAGCATCTACGTACTGTTCAGCCACTTTCAGATTCACAGCTTCTGTACCGCCCGGTTCTTTTACTGCGGCAGCTACCTGACGAATTGCTTCCGCGGTCGCCTGAGCAACCAGACGCAAAGCTTCAGCTTCACCTTCAGCGCGATTAATTTGTGCTACTTTTGCACCCTGAGATTCATTGATAGAGGCTTGAGCTTCGCCCTGTGATTTCTGAATTTCAGCTTCACGCTGACCGGCCGCCAGATTAATCTGTTCCTGTTTAATCCCTTCAGACTGAGCAATACGTGCGCGTTTTTCCCGTTCGGCCGTGATCTGAGCCTGCATTGAGCGCAGAATTTCCTGAGGCGGAACCAGATCCTTGATTTCATAACGCAATACTTTAACACCCCATGAAACCGCTGCTTCATCCAGAGAGGCTACCACGGTATGGTTAATATCATCACGTTCTTCAAAAGTTTTATCCAGTTCCATACGACCGATAACTGAACGTAATGTTGTTTGTGCCAGTTGGGTAATGGCAACTACAAAGTTACTGGAGCCATAGGATGCAAGTTTAGGATCAGTTACCTGAAAATAGATAATACCATCCACTGTAAGCTGAGTATTGTCACGGGTAATACAAACCTGACTGGGTACATCCAGTGGGATTTCCTTTAAGGTATGTTTATAAGCGACACGGTCGATAATCGGAATAATAAAATTAAGACCGGCCACCAGAGTAGCATGATAGCGGCCTAAACGTTCAACTATATAGACTTCCTGCTGCGGTACAACTTTAAATGCCATGCAGATAAATGCGACAATAGCGGCGAGAAAAATAAATGTCAGAATCATAATTATTCCTGCGAAGTAGATGGGACCTGAGAAGTAATATTTAAAATGTTGCCTTGATGGCTGATGATTTGCGCACTGTCACCGGATTTTGCTTCTGCCGGATGATTAAAACGAGCTTGCCAGATAGTACCCCGATATTGTACCTGCCATAATCCGTCGGGTAGCAGCTGACTAAGTATCACTGTCTGACCGTAGTCCGGATCATCAGTTGGTTTGGCCATGTTTTCACGCGGATGCTTCTTTTGCCAGGCACGTACAATGACAATACCCAGAATAGAAAAAACTATTGCAATAACAGCATTGACGCTCTCACTGGTTTTCAGCAGCCATTCAGCCAGACCGGCACTTAGTAATGAGGCACTGATTACCAGCATATAAAAAGTGCCGCTAAACATTTCCAATACAAACAGAACCAAAGCTGCAATACACCAAATCATCATTATCTCCTTAATTTTATAATCTTTAACAGAAATATGTTGTATTGTAAAGTAATTTTAGGATGATAGTATCCGTTGCCTACGGGTTTCGCTCAGAACGATACCAGTGCTGACAGAAACGTTCAGGCTTTCAACGGTTCCGAACATAGGAATGGATACCAATGTGTCACACATATCTCGTGTTAAACGGCGCATGCCATTACCTTCTGCACCCATTACCCATGCCACTGCTTCCGGGGCCGTAAAGTGATATAAGTCATCACTACCGTTCATATCGGTACCGATAATCCAGATACCGCGCTGTTTCAATTCACGGATGGTGCGTGCCAGATTCGTCACTGTAATATAAGGTACTGTTTCAGCAGCACCACAGGCTACTTTACTTACGGTGGCATTTAATCCGACACTTTTATCTTTGGGAGCAATTACCGCGTGAACTCCCATAACATCTGCAACACGCAAACAGGCTCCCAGATTATGCGGATCTGTAATGCCGTCAAGAATCAGCAATAACGGTGGTTCATTCAGATTTTCAAGTACATCTTCTATGTCTACATGTTGTTTGGAAGCATCGATAAAGCCTACTACACCCTGATGGCGGGCATGTTTACTCAAAGTATCGAGCCGTGCCTGATCTGCGCTGATAACGCGCACATTTTCTGCTTCAGCTTTATTTAATACATCGCGCATACGGGCATCATGTTTATCCTCCAGTACATAAAGTTCAATTATGCTGTCTGGATTTTGCCATAAACGGGCATTAATTGCGTGAAAGCCAATGATGAGGCGCTGATTTGACATGTATATTTCATTTAGTGAGTAAAGAAACCAATTATAACGGAAATTGGTGTACTAATCTGATTATACCGGATAAATATCATTCTTCATTTAAAAATGTAATTGTGATGTAATTTGCCTGATAAAAGAAATAAATACCGTTGCCAGGTAATTAAATTTTTCGCTCAGGGTTAAGACGGTATCAGTTACATCTTGATAAAAAATTATTGCTTGTAAAATGTTATCTTTATCATTTATTTAGAATAAAGCAAATTAAACTAAAATATCTTAATGTTCATTTTCAGAGTTTATGAATAAAGTTAAGAATGATGCTTGTATGAGGGGAATGAACTCTGACCGGTAAGAGCTGGTCGGGAATTTAACTTTAATACAGGAAAAATTCTTATGGAATATTATTTATGGGTGCTGGCTAAGTTTCTTGTTGGTTTTATTATTGTCATTCTGCATTTGAATGTAACAGGTAAAACGCAGTTGAATCAGATGACCCCGGTAGATTTTATTGGTAACTTTGTACTTGGCGGTATTATCGGTGGTGTAATTTATAATCAGGATATTCCGATTTATCAGTATATTATAGTGTTGTTAATCGGTGTTTGCCTTATTTCATTATTAAACTGGGTATGCAAGCATGTCAGCTTTATCCGAATGTTTGCTATTGGTGAACCGATTCCGATTATGAAAGACGGACATTTTTTGATGGATAATATTCTGCGTAAAAAGAATAAGATTGATATTCTTAATGTGGCTTCACTTTTGCATGCTCAGGGTATTACTTCGTTTCAGGAAGTCAGTTATGCACAGATTGAGCCCAGTGGTTCGCTGACGGTATTAACTGATAAAGGCAAATATCCTTCATTAATTTTATTTAAGGAAGGAGAGGTGCGTACAACGGAATTGCATCGGATAAATAAGGATGAGAAGTGGCTGGAGCAAAAAATTCAGCAACAGCACCTGACAGAAGATGATTTATTTCTGGTTGAATTCTGGAATAATAGTTTAAATTTTGTACTTCGTAACGGTGAAGTAAAAAAAGATACGCTAAAAAGTTAATTTTTATTGCAGATTAGTGGCTGGAGAAATATCCGGAAAAGGTTACAATACTGTTTTAGGTTAATTTA
This sequence comes from Snodgrassella sp. M0110, assembly GCF_016101465.1. Lineage (NCBI taxonomy): Bacteria > Pseudomonadati > Pseudomonadota > Betaproteobacteria > Neisseriales > Neisseriaceae > Snodgrassella > Snodgrassella sp. M0110. The sequence goes on from NZ_JACFQM010000008.1 coordinate 18,560, forward strand.
ATTTATTGCTGTGCAGCCACTCGAATATTGTCTTCAGAAAATTTGCCATAGCAGGAATGCTATGGCTTTTCGTTTTCCTTTTCTTTCCTCGGTGCAGCGTCATGCACTGATAGCTTTGTATGCTTTGCAGCAAGAATTAAATGATGTAGTAGAAGATTGTTCTGATGCTAATGTGGCTTTGACAACACTGCGATGGTGGGAGCGACAACTAGATAAGCTGTATAACTCTGATTCTGTTCCTGAACATCCTTTATTACAGGCTTTAAAACCATTTATTATCCGATATTCTTTACCATTGGCTGAAATACTGGCTTTGCCTGATGCACTTCGTACGCAATTAACTCAGGCCAGATTTCAGGATATGGAACAGCTATGCCATTATAGTAAACAGGCAGGGATGGTGCAGGGGCGTTTAACAAGCAGAGTTTTGGGATTCAGTGCAGAACAAACTTTGGAATTTGCCGATAAAGTGGGTGAAATATGTCAGCTGGTGATGATTTACTCACGGATTGGTGCGGATACAAGGCTGGGGAAGCTGTATATTCCAGTAGAGTTATTACAGCAATTTAATGTTCCGGCTCATTTGGTACTTAACCGACACGGTGGAGTTGAATTTACGGCATTGATGAACGCATGGCTTGCTACATTAAAACAGCAGTTTAATTCTGCTCTTGCTTTGCTGCCCTCTGCAGATAACCGCAGGCAGCGCCCCAGTCTGGCCATGCTCGCAGTAGCCTGGGCTCAGCTTAATGAAATTGAGCAGGACGGACTACAAAATATCATGCAATATCAGCTGGTCGTACCGCGACCGCGTCAGCAAAGGTTATTTTGGAAAACATGGTTGTGTGGTTTTCGGCCGGATAGATTAAAAAATGTGAAGCAGGGTGTTTTCTAAGAAAAGTGTGATATGGCGAGTATTATGAGTTATAAGAATTATTTTTGTAATTGAATTATATTTTTAAAATTTTATTGCTTAAATAAATAAAATATTGAAATTATATTTTAATGTAAAAGCGTATGTCTGAGCAATTTTAATTACGCAATAAGGCTGGTTTTTTGTATAATTTATGCCATCATCTGCTTACTTGTGCAGGTGTAAGCAATTTTATTGCTAAATTGCTTCCGGATTAATCCTGTGCTGAGGAACCTCATATGCTCAGAGCAAAAAAAACCTTATTTATTCTGGGTTTAACTGCTGCCTGTTTGCTTTCTGCCTGTTCGCAATCCGAACAGGGAAATAAAACCAGCGATACCAATACGAAAAAAGTAGCCATTACGGCAATTGTTGAACATCCTGCTTTGGATGCTGTACGTCAGGGTGTGATTGATGAACTGCGTGCTGAAGGCTATGAACAGGGTAAAAATCTTCAGCTGGATTTTCAAAGTGCACAAGGGAATACTGCTACTGCCGGTCAGATTGCTAAAAAATTCGCTGGTAATAATCCGGATGTAATTGTTACTATCGGCACGCCAAGCGCGCAGTCTATGGTTGCAGCAACGCGCAAAATTCCGATAGTGTTTGCAGCAGTAACCGATCCGGTTGCAGCCAAACTGGTAACAAGCTGGGAACCCAGCAAAACCAATGTTACCGGTGTATCTGATGAACTGCCTTTACAGCCACAGATTGATTTAATGAAACAAGTGGTACCTAACCTGAAAACAGTGGGTTATGTATATAGCCCGGGAGAAATCAATTCAACCGTTGTGCTCGGACAATTACAGTCTTTACTGGCTAAGGACGGTATTACTGTGGCAGCAGCTCCGGCACAGCGTACAACTGATGTCCCCATGGCTACTAAAAGCTTGCAGGGTAAGGCAGATCTGATTTATACCTCTCTGGACAATAATGTGGTTTCTGCTTATGAATCCATGTACAAAGTTGCCAAAGATATGAAAATGCCCTTGGTGGCTTCAGATACCGACTCAGTAAAACGCGGTGCAGCTGTAGCACTGGGGGTTAATTATCATGAGCTTGGTACAGCTACTGGTAAAATTGTAGGCCGGATTCTCAAAGGAGAGCAGGCTGGTAACATTGCTCCGCAGCGTATGAGCGCAGATCAGCTTGATTTGATGGTAAGTAAATCTCATGCTGCCGAACAAGGTATTACATTTTCGGAGCAATTACTCAAACAGGCTAAATTAGTCGATTAGGATTATAGAAAGCCTCTGGGACGGATACCGTAACATCGGCAAGCTGATTCAGGCTTTGCCGATGTTGTTTTTATTTTCAACCACAATTTATTAATTGGTTAATATGTCTTCTATAGCTTTATTTGGCGCTTTAGAAAGCGGACTGATATATGCTCTCGTTGCTCTGGGTGTACTGATTTCATTCCGTATTCTGGATTTTCCTGATTTAACTGCCGATGGCAGTTTTCCGCTCGGCGGTGCTGTATTTGCCATTTGTGTTACCCATGGTATTAATCCGTGGCTGGCTACTGCACTTGGCGGAGTTGCCGGTGCATGTGCCGGTTTGGTAACAGCATGGCTGCATGTTTCTTTAAAAATCATGCAGCTGTTGGCCAGTATTCTGGTTATGGTTGCTTTGTATTCGGTTAACCTGCGTATTATGGGTGCACCTAATTTGCCTTTACTGGATCAGCCCAGTGTATTTACGCCGTTTTTTAATGCAGACGGAAGCAACCAGTATTGGGTGCAGCCGCTGGTAATTTTTGGTTTTGTGCTGATTGCCAAATTTTTTCTGGACTGGTTTTTTGCTACAGAAATTGGCTTATCAATGCGAGCTACCGGCGTAAATGCACGAATGGCTCGTGCTCAGGGTGTAAATACCTCACGTATTTTACTGTTAGGCATGGCGATATCAAACGCATTTATTGCCTTGGCTGGTGCACTATTTGTCCAGACTCAGGGCGGTGCAGATATATCAATCGGTATTGGCACGATTGTCGTCGGGCTGGCCGCGGTGATTATTGGCGAAACCTTAATTCCAGGAAAACGGTTTATCATCATTACACTGGCTGTTATAGTGGGGGCAGTACTTTACCGTGCATTTATTGCGCTGGCGCTGGGCAGTGATACATTGCAGCATATAGGCTTTGGACCGCAGGATTTAAATCTGGTTACAGCAATTTTAGTTGTACTTGCGCTGCGGTTGCCGGCAATCAAAGGTTACTTTAAAAGGAAATTCAAAGCATGATGCGCGCAGATAATTTACGCCTCACATTCAATGCGGGAACACCAATTGAAAATCCTGCTTTGCGAGGCATGAGTTTAAGTATTGCGGATGGTGAATTTGTTACCGTTATCGGCAGTAATGGTGCCGGTAAATCTACTTTTCTTAATGCTATCAGCGGTGACACCATGGTGGATTCCGGTACGATTACTATTAATAGTAAAGATGTTACCAGTGAACCTGCTTATAAACGTGCGCCATTAGTAGCACGTGTTTTTCAAGACCCTCTTGCCGGTACCTGTGAAGCCTTAACCATTGAAGAAAATATGGCTCTGGCACTGCGGCGTGGCAGCAGTCGTGGTTTGCGTCCGGCTATTAAACGTCAGTATCGTGAACTGTTCCGTGAAAAACTGGCAATGCTTAATCTGGGGCTGGAGAACCGATTGAGCGACAGAATTGGTCTGCTTTCCGGTGGGCAGCGACAGGCTGTCAGTTTGTTGATGGCTTCGTTGCAAAGTTCTAAAATTTTATTGCTTGATGAGCATACTGCTGCACTGGATCCTAAAACAGCCGCTTTTGTACTCGAGCTGACAGACCGTATTGTGCGTGAAAATAAATTAACTGCAATGATGGTAACACATTCGATGCAGCAGGCTCTGGATCACGGATCACGTACTGTCATGCTGCATCAGGGGCGTGTGGTGTTGGATGTGGCTGGTGACAAACGTGCCGGTATGAGTGTGGCGGATCTATTAAAGATGTTCGAACATACTCAGGGCGAAAAAGTATCTGATGATGCTTTATTACTGAGCTAAACCTCTGTGTTTATAAAACAGGCTGTCAGCATTCCTGACAGCCTGATTTTCTGATTGGAAGCATAATGTCTGTACCTGAACTGATTGTACTGAATAAACCCTATGGTGTGATTTGTCAGTTTAGCGCTCATGAAAAACATCCTACCCTGAAGCAATATGTATCATTACCGGATGTCTATCCGGCAGGCCGGCTGGATACGGATAGTGAAGGATTACTTTTATTAACTGCCAACGGGCGTTTACAGGCAAAAATTGCTCATCCAAAGTATAAACTGATAAAAACATACTGGGCACAGGTGGAAGGTAAACCGGATAACGAACGCATGCAGCAATTGGCTGACGGGGTAAATCTGGGCGACTTTATTACACAGCCGGCTCAGGTTCAATTGGTTAATGCTGCTGATAGAGCCCGTTTATGGCCGCGAGTACCGCCAATTCGTGAACGTAAAACAGTAACTGATTTCTGGCTGCAAATTCGAATCAGTGAAGGTAAAAACAGGCAGGTACGACGCATGTGTGCAAAAGTCGGCTGGCCTTGTTTACGTTTAGTGCGAGTAGGAATAGGGCAGCTAGATGTTTTCTCCCTTAAGTTACCTTTGGGAAAGTGGCAGGCTGTCAATCCAAAAGATTTATCATAAATATTTTTTGAATTGCTATAAATTAAAAATAACCCTTATGTTACAAACATAAGGGTTTATTTTATTTCCTAAAATGAAATAATTAATCAGAATGCAGGAATGATGGCACCCTGATATTTTTCTTCAATAAATTTTTTCACTTCAGGTGAAGTCATGGCCTGTTTCAGCTTTTGGATTGCATCACGGTTTTCATCCCCTGTGCGGACAACCAGAATATTTGCATAAGGTGAATCTTTTGATTCAATAAATAAAGCATCTTTGGTTGGTACCAGTTTAGCTTCCATAGCAAAATTGGTATTAATTACAGACAGAGTAGCATCATTTAAAGTACGCGGTAACTGAGGCGCATCCATTGGTGTAATTTTGAGATGTTTCGGATTATCAACAATATCACGTACAGTAGCACTGATACCCGCATCTGCTTTTAATTTAATTAAACCGGCTTTTTGCAGCAATAACAAAGCTCGACCACCATTGGTAGCATCATTTGGAATAGTAACCAGCCCGTCATCAGGTATTTCACTGAGTGCTTTTACTTTTTTAGAGTAAATACCCATCGGTTCTACATGAATATTGGCAATCGGTGTTAACTGCATTTTGTGTTTCTGGACAAAATCTTCCAGATAAGGTTTATGCTGAGAGAAGTTAGCATCTACATCTTTCTCATTCAGGGCGATATTCGGACGTACATAGTCAGTCATCTGAATGATTTGTAAATCAATTCCTTCTTTTTCCAGTAATGGTTTAGCTACCTGAAGAATTTCTGCATGAGGAACAGGTGAAGCAGCAACTTTCAGTATTGTTTTATCTGTTGTTGCAGGAGTACTGCCAGAACTGGCGGCCGGTACGGATTCAGTTTTCTGAGTACATGCTGTCAGTACCGTACTGATTGCTGCCACTGACAATAATGCAAATAACAATTTTTTCATATTTAACCTTGAGTAAGATACGCAATAAAAATATACAGCTGAACATTAACACAAAATGCATGTTACTTGTATTTTTTACATGCATGTTTACTTTGGTTAATAGTTTTTTAACTGGTAATTAAACTGTGCGGCCGATAACAGCTCCACAGTTTAATTTATTCATTTGCCAAGCATTGGCTTAAGGTATTTTCCGGTATAGCTTTTAGGATTGGCTGCAACTTCTTCCGGAGTACCTTCCGCGATAATCGTACCGCCTCCATCACCACCTTCCGGACCCAGATCAACGATATAATCAGCTGTTTTAATTACATCCAGATTATGTTCGATAATAATAATACTATTACCTTTCCCTTTCAGGCGATGAATAACGTCCAGTAACAGAGCTATATCGGCAAAATGTAAGCCGGTGGTTGGTTCATCAAGTATATAAAGTGTCCGCCCGGTATCGCGTTTGGAGAGTTCCAGCGCCAGTTTTACCCGTTGAGCTTCACCACCGGAAAGTGTAGTGGCAGACTGTCCTAATCGCACGTAACCCAGTCCTACGTCCAGCAATGTCTGCAATTTTCGCTTAACTGTCGGTACAGCATCGAAAAATGTGCAGGCTTCTTCCACGGTCATTTCCAGAATTTCACTGATATTTTTGCCTTTGTATTGTATTTCCAGTGTTTCACGATTATAGCGTTTTCCATGGCAAACCTCGCAGGGTACATAAATATCAGGAAGAAAATGCATTTCTACTTTAATAACCCCATCACCCTGACAGGCTTCACAGCGTCCGCCTTTTACATTAAAAGAGAATCGGCCAACTGTATATCCGCGTTCACGAGAAAGGGGTACCCCGGCAAACAGTTCGCGGATGGGTGTAAACAGGCCGGTATACGTGGCAGGATTAGAACGCGGAGTCCTTCCTATGGGAGACTGATCAACATTAATAACTTTATCCAGATGCTCCAGTCCTTTGATATCTTCATAAGGAGCAGGCTCTTCACTGGCGCGATTTAATTCACGTGCAGTAATTTTTGCCAGTGTGTCGTTAATCAGAGTTGATTTGCCACTCCCGGAAACGCCGGTAATACAGGTAATCAGGCCGAGAGGTAAGGTAAGGGTTACATTTTTAAGATTATTGCCACTGGCACCGCTTAATATCAGTAAGCGCTCTTTATCAACCGGACTGCGCTGTTCCGGCATGCTAATGGCTTTTTTCCCGCTCAGATATTGTCCTGTTATAGATTCTTTGCATGCTGCCACCTTTTCAGGTGAAGCTGCGATAATAACTTGTCCGCCATGCTCACCGGCACCGGGTCCCATATCGACAACAAAATCGGCGGCACGGATAGCATCTTCATCATGCTCAACGACAATTACGCTGTTACCCAGATCGCGCAGATGTTTCAGTGTATCGAGCAGGCGGTCATTATCTCGCTGGTGCAGGCCGATAGACGGTTCATCCAGTACATACATGACACCTGTCAGGCCGGAACCAATCTGGCTGGCCAGCCGGATACGCTGAGCTTCACCACCAGATAAGGTTTCAGCACTGCGTGCCAGACTCAGGTAATTCAGGCCGACATTAATGAGAAAACCAAGACGCTCATTAATTTCTTTAAGAATTTTTTCAGCAATCTGTTTTTTATTACCTTCCAGATTCAGATTCTGGAAAAAATCCAGTGTAGCTGTTAACGGCCATGCATTGACATCAGGTAATGATTTTCCACCTATATAGACATATCGTGCTTCTGTTCGCAAACGGGCACCGCCGCAGGCCGGGCAGGCTCGATGACTTTGATACTGGGCTAATTCTTCGCGTACAGTAGCGGAATCTGTTTCGCGGTAGCGCCGCTCCAGATTAGGCAGAATACCTTCAAACGGATGACTGCGGGTAAATTTTGTGCCCCGTTCAGACAGATAGGTAAATTCAATCTGCTCTTTACCGGAACCATAAAGAATAATACTCCGGATTTCTTCCTTTAATTCATTAAATGGCGTATTAACGTCAAATTTAAAATGTTGCCCGAGTGACTGAATCATCTGGAAATAGAAAGTATTACGTTTATCCCAGCCCTTGATTGCTCCAGCGGCCAGCGATAAATCCGGATGCATTACTACTCGTTCAGGATCAAAATAATCCATGCTGCCGAGTCCGTCACAACTGGGACAGGCTCCGACAGGGTTGTTAAAGCTGAAAAGGCGTGGTTCGAGTTCCTGCAGACTATACGAACATACCGGACAGGCAAAGCGTGCTGAAAACCAGTGTTCTTTACCACTATCCATTTCGATAGCCAGAGCACGCTCATTGCCCAGACGCAGTGCAGTTTCAAAACTTTCAGCCAAACGCTGTTTGATATCAGCGCGTACTTTTACCCGGTCAATAACCACATCTATATCATGCTTGATGTTTTTTTGCAGTTTTGGTACTTCTTCAATCGCGTATACCTCACCATCAACACGCACCCGTGCAAAACCCTGTACCTGTAAATCAGCAAAGTATTCAAGAAATTCACCTTTGCGACCGCGCACTGCCGGAGCCAGAATCATTACCCGGCTTTCTTCAGGCAGGTTCAGTATATGGTCAACCATCTGGGAAACAGTCTGACTGGATAAAGGCAAATTATGTTCAGGACAATACGGTGTGCCGACACGTGCATACAATAAGCGCAAATAGTCATGAATTTCAGTGACTGTTCCTACGGTAGAGCGCGGATTATGACTGGTTGCTTTCTGCTCAATGGAAATAGCTGGTGACAAACCTTCAATTAAATCTACATCCGGTTTTTCCATCATTTGCAAAAACTGGCGAGCATAGGCCGACAGGCTTTCTACGTAGCGTCGTTGTCCTTCTGCATACAAAGTATCAAAAGCCAGTGAGGATTTACCACTACCAGACAAACCGGTAATGACAACCAGTTGATGACGGGGAATATCCAGATCTATATTTTTAAGATTGTGTGTGCGTGCACCGCGAATATGAATCGTATCGTTATCTGACATAATGCCTTGCCCAAACTAGCTGGATAAAAGAGGATACTGGCTTTAATTAAATTGCTGTTTATTAAAACCATCCGGTATTATACCTATTTCAAAACGCTAATTTAAAGCTATCAGGTAAACGTTTTAATGTTTTCGTAAAATAAATTCCTTAAAATCAATACGTAACTCTTGACTTCGTAATAAGTAAATTAAAACGGGCACATTTCCCAGCGCCACAATCATGTATAGGGCATTAATGCTGTTAAACAGCCAGATCAGTACAGCACTTAATATGGCTGCACAAACCATAAACAGACCGTTGATAATATTATTGGCAGCAATTGCATGCGAACGGAACTGATCGCTGCTGGCTGTTTGCAGCCATGTGTATAATGGCAATGAGAAAAAGCCGCCGGAAAAACCAATACCGATTATGCAAATCATTATTGCCATGCTGTCCGGTCGGCCGATAAATGTACCGATACCGGCAACTGGCAGATTAGGTTGTGACGGTGTGAACCATACCAGCAGCAGACCGAATATACTCAGACCGATTGTCCCGATCACAACCAGACTAAGATGTAACTGATGGCGGCTAATCCGTGCACAAACAATTGAACCCGTACCTATACCAAGGGAGAAGAGCGTTAGCATTAAATTAAATACAGCCTCGTTTCCACCAAGATTCAAACGGGTAAAAGTAGGGAGCTGGGTTATATATACAGAACCAATCAGCCAGAACCAGGAAATACCGATTATGGCAATCCAGAGATTTTTTTGCAGATAAGTTTGCCGAAGTAACTGTTTTGTACTCCGCATGATGTTTGAATCAATATATTGCTGTGGAATTTGTGCGGGTACCCTTGGCATAAATATACTGGCAATCTGCCCAAGAATAGCGACGAACAGCAGGATACTAAACAGCCATGCTGTATTGGTGCCAGCCAGAATAGTACCTAAAATCTGCCCGAATAATATGGATAGAAAAGTACCGCTTTCGATCAGGCTATTACCGTTGAGTAGTTCATATTTAGGGAGATATTCTGGTAATACCGCATATTTCAACGGACCGAACAAAGTAGAATGTGTGCCCATCAGAAACAGGCATAACATCAATATTGTGACAGACTGCATCCAAAAGCCGATACCTGCTATCAGCATAATGCAGATTTCAGCAGTTTTTATCCAGCGCGCCAGAATGGCTTTATCCATTTTATTAGATAATTCACCAGATAATGCAGAGAAAAGAAAAAAGGGCAGAATATATAGCAGGGCACCAGCATTCAGCATCTGGCTTGCTGGTAACCATGAATTAGCACCAAGCCCATAAAAACTGATTAAAACGAATAATGAGGTTTTAAACAAATTATCATTAAACGCACCAAAAAACTGAGTACCAAACAGCGGTAGAAATCGTCTGGTACGGGCAAAAGCAAACTGGTTGCTGGATGGGAGCATATCAGGTGTAGACATAAATAACCTTACCAATACATATGTTGTGGTTACAGGGTGCCGGTGAGGTCATTCAGTACAAAATGCTGACCACATAAGATGAGATATTGTTGCTGTAAACGCCCTATAATATTGTTTTCAGCATCACAAAGCTGAACATAATCGGCTTTGCGAAACCAACGAAGGCTTTCTTGCTCTGATAATTGCTGCAATATCTGCCATTGTGCCGGACAGGCTTGCTGGTCTGTTTCATCAGTCTGTGCTTTAACAGCATAATAGCCAGTAGCTCCATCAGTATAAGCTGAATTATCTTCATCCATGAGTACCAGAAAACCAAGATGACAGTTGTCCGGGCTGTTAATACTAAAATAAAACATAGTCAAAAATTTCTTTTAATTCTGAGAAGAGCTTAGTCAAATTATTTATTCTGCTGGGAGGATTCTAGCAGTTTATAAATGTTTGTGTATGCTAATATGCATGCTTTTGTGTACAGAAAAGCGTACTGGCTTTGAAACGTATTGCAAATAGACATGATATTTGGTTAAAACACTGACAAATATTTGTTCAGATTGATTGAATCATGTATTTAAAATGGGTCAGTGCGCAGAATTTTTGGTTTGTTTTAGTTTGAAATTATGCTTTATCTCTTAATTGCTTCATTTATGTGGGGTAGCTCATTTATTGCTACAAAAATGGCTTATGACATGCTGGATCCGTCACTTGTGGTACTCGGCAGGCTGATATTGGCAGCAGTAGTTACCTTACCCATCACGTGGAGCTATTTTAAAAACCATAATGTCATTTCCAAAGTACAACTGATCAAAATTATCGGACTAGGATTGCTGACATATCCTGCAACTTATCTGTTACAGGTTACAGGTTTGAAACTTATTCCTGCGGTCAATGCGGTCACCATTATTGGTATGGAACCAATTATTATAGTACTGGTGGGTCTGATTTTTTTTCGCGAAAAAACACCATTGCTGGTATTTATACTGGGCATTGTGGCTTTTATAGGGGTGTTGCTGGTAGTGGGTAAACCAGAAAAGGCCAGTGGTAATACTGCATTGTTGGGAGCCTCGCTGGTATTTACTTCAACTATTGTCATGGCTTTCTGGATACGTTTGTCACAAAAGTTACTACGCGAAATAGATGTTAAGATATATACAGCCTTAACGTTGCAAACGGGTACTGTATTTGGTTTGCCGTTTATGCTGTTTCTAGTTGAAAACTGGGATATTCATTATTCTTTTCAGGGTATTGGTGCTATAGCTTATCTGGGTATTGGATGCAGTCTGCTGGCTGCATGGTGCTGGAATAAAGGGCTGGAAAATGTTTCTGCCAGTGTGAGCGGGATATTTCTGGCTATGGAACCGGTTTTCGGAGTAATAACGGCCATTCTGTTATTGAATGAAACGGTAAATATACAGGCTTTTGCCGGAATAGTTATGGTTATTGGAGCGGCAACTACCTGTATATTTATTCCAAAAAAGAATTAAATTTATATAGCTAAAAATAAAAGGTTAGTGAATGTACACTAACCTTTTTGAGTTAATTGCAATGATATGCTGTAAAACTACAGATTGGTCAGCTTAATTTTCTGACCGGGACGTAATACTTGTTTCCCATGTACTTTTTGCAATTTACTTACAGGAATATTCAGGCGCTGAGCTATGCTGCTAAGCGTATCGCCTTTTTTTACCGTGTATGAAACAGGGACTACACCGGATTTGGAGTCTTTACCTTTACGTACAGTAGCCAGTATCCGTTTATTATCCTGATTCGGGCTAATTTTCAGTACCTGACCAACCTGCAGATTATGACCGCGCAGATTATTGGCAGTAACCAGATCAGCTACATTAATATTATAGCGCTGGGCAATTGAATACAATGTATCACCCTTATTTACTTTATGAGCAATATTACTGCGGCTGTCCGCAACGTTGATGACATTGCGTGTTGTGCGTTCATTACGGTTTTCTGTCAGACGGGCAGCAGTCTGAGCTTCTTCACGTTCAGCCTGTGCCAGTGCTTTTTGAACGGAAGCTGCAGCAGCTGCCTGTAATTGCGCATCCTGTGCAACCTGCATCAGTGCATCCTTATTGGTTGCAACAGGGGCAGGCAATTCTGCCGGGGTTGCTGCGTTTTCAGCCACGGTTATGGTTTGGGTTTGTACTGTTGTATTGACCGGTGACGGCTGGTCAGTATTCAGTACAGTGGATGTTGTGGTTGTAACTGTTTCAGTAAGAGCTGGTACAGGTGCATTGCCGGTATCAGTAACTTTATCAGCCTGGGCAACAGTGGTTGCTGCCGGATGAGTCACAAACGTGCCCGGAGGTAATACTGGTTTTGCCATAGCAATATTCAGTAATGGATCTGTATCACTGTTGCGGAAAGAATCCATAAGCTGAGTGTTCAAACTATTTTTACTGATAAGCAGGCTGCGACCGGCTGGTACAGTATTGCTGGTCAGATTATTCAATCGCTTGATTTCAGCACTGCTCATTCCAGTTTGTGCAGCTAAATCAGCTACACTGGTGGTTGAATATGCTTTAAAGATATTCCATGAAAGCAGCGTATTTTTATCTGCGTTGCGGTAATTGCGTTCAAAAGTATTTACTGCGGTAATAGGCAGCAGCATTTTACGATTTTCTTTAGGAATAAAAACCGGACTCTTGAAACTTGGATTAAGGGTTAGAAATTCTGAAGTCGAAATATTCGCCAGTCGGGCAGCTGCATCAATATCAATTGGCTGATCAATGCTGATTGCTTCAAAGTAAGGACGGTTCGGTACGGAAACCAGATTAACACCAAAGGCCTGCGGATTTTCGATAATATTCCGCACAGCCAGCAATTTCGGCACATAATTACGGGTCTCATTTGGCATGCGCAGATTTTCATAGGTAGGATCTATACCCGCCAGCTGAGCACGTTTAATGGCCTTACCAACATTACCCTCTCCCCAGTTATAGGCCGCAAGAGCCAGTGACCAGTCACCAAACAGGCTATAAAGATATTGCAGATAAGTTAAAGCAGCATCGGTCGCTGCATATACGTCGTGACGACCATCATACAGATTAGTCTGCTCCAGTCCGTACTGTCGACCGCTGCTGGGCATAAACTGCCACAGACCGGAAGCTCCTACCCGTGACTGAGCTTTGCTGACGAAAGCACTCTCAATAAACGGCAGTAAAGCCACTTCAGCCGGCATCTGACGTTTTTCTGCTTCATTTACGATGTGATATAAATAAGGCTGGCTGCGCACAACCGTGCGGTTAAAGTAATCGCTGTGGCTTGAATAATACTGCTCCTGCCGGCGAATAATTTCAGGATTAACCTCTGTCATACGGAAATCCTGACGCAAGCGGCCCCAGATATCATGATTGGAATTCGCTTTTCCCTTCAGGGTAGCCGCATTTAGATTCATTATTGATAAGCCAATACCATTACTGGTGTAAGATTGGGCAAATGATAATGAGGGAGCAAGTATCAGGCCAGTAAGTGCCAGTACCATATGCTTCAATTTAGCCATTCGTTTAACCGTAAAATTTGTGCAAAATCCTATTAATATTAAAGAGGAAGTTCTTAACGGTCAAGGATAAATCCCTATTTTTACAGTAATGATGTAAATGCAATAAAATAATTCAATAGTCTGCAGCTTAGATTTAATATGGTACATAATGGTGTTTAAATGAATACTCAGCAATTGGAAAACTGGCTGGCCGAACATAAATATGGTCTCTATTTAAGCCGGCTGGAGCAGCAGTTCATCCTGCATAAATTAGCAGGGTTGCGTTTTGGCACCATATTACAATGCGGTATATCACAATGGCAGTTCCGGCATGTTTTTGCAGCTGATTCCCAGTATATTGTACAAAGTAATATAGTCGATTGTGGTACAGCAGTTATTGCTGAATCTAAGGCCTTACCCTGGGCTCAGCAAAGTATAGATACCATTATCTGGCCTCATGGTCTGGATACTTTATCCGATTATGAAGAGTCTATAGCTGAAATAGCTCGTGTTCTGGTGCCCGGTGGGCATCTTGTAATGACCGGCTTAAATATTCATGGATATTGGCGCCTGTTTTATCAGAGCAGTCTGAAAGGCCATTCTGCTTTAAAGTTACTGTCTGCTCGTACGGCTGTTGATAAGATGCAACGCTTTGGCCTGTTTCTGGAAGAAGGACAGTTTATGGGTTATGGTATTCCGGCCTGTTACGGTGATAGTCACAAGGCTATAGAATATATGGGTAATCGCTGGTGGCCACATCTGGCAGCTGTTTACGGGCTGGTACTGGTCAAGCGAACTGTACCGCTCACTTTAACTGCGCAGAATGCAAATATATTACTGAATCCAGCACCATCGGTTGCTTTGAAAAGCATAGAATAAGAGCGATAAATTCACTCTCTAAAATAAACAAAAACCTGAGCTATCACTCAGGTTTTTGTTTAATCAAATTCAGGCAGCCTTATCTGTATCACAATCCAGCTTTTTGTCCATAAGTTCCTCAAATTCGCGCATACACTCACTGGCGATTGCCAGCATATTATCAATTTCCTTTTTGGAAATAATTAGCGGAGGAGCAGCTACGATGTGGTCACCGCAGGCGCGGAAAATCAGATTGTTCTTAAAAAAGATATCCCGGCAAATCAAACCTGTAGCGCCGAAATCGTCAAAGAACTCGCGAGTATCACGATTTTTTACCAGTGTAAAACCACACATCAATCCTTCACTGCGAATATCAGCAACATATTTAAACTGACTGAATGTTTCCTGCCAGCGTTTGTGCATATAAGGACCTGTTTTATTACGTACCTTTTCAATCAGATTCTTTTTATCAATTATATTCAGGTTTGTACAGGCAACTGCGGCTGAAACCGGATGCCCGCTGTAAGTAAAGCCATGATTAAACTCACCCCCGGACAGTAGACCTTCTGTTACTTTGTCATTGACCAGAACTGCCCCGATTGGTAAATAGCCGGAAGACAGTCCTTTAGCGGTCGTAAAAATATCTGGCGTGAAACCAAAGGTTTCGAATCCAAACCATCTGCCAGTACGCCCATAACCGCAAATTACTTCATCAGCTACCAGTAGTACGTCATATTTTTTACAGATGGCTTCAATTCGTGGCCAGTAACTTGCCGGAGGAATAATCACTCCGCCAGCACCCTGAATCGGTTCTGCAACAAACGCTGCAATTTTGTCCGCACCCAATGACAGAATTTTTTCTTCAAGCCAGTTAGCAGCACGAATGCCGAATTCTTCTTCACTTTCACTAGTTTTGGCTAAGCCGTAATACCAGGGTTGTTCAATATGAACTATATTGGCAATCGGTAAATCACCTTGCTCATGCATGCCTTTCATACCTCCCAGACTTGCTCCGCCTAAGGTAGAGCCGTGATAGCCGTTCCAGCGACCAATGATCACTTTTTTAGAAGGCTTGCCGACAGATGCCCAGTAATGGCGCACCATACGTATCATGGTATCAACCGATTCAGAACCGGAGTTGGTATAAAACACATGATTAAATCCCTCCGGTGTGATTTCAACCAGTTTTTCCGATAATTTAATGATTGCAGGATGGGTTGTTTTGAAGAAAGTATTGTAAAACGGCAGCACTTGCATTTGTTTCTCGGCAATTTTAGCCAGTTTTTTTTCTCCGTATCCAATATTGACACACCACAACCCGGCCATACCGTCAATGATTTCATTGCCGTCACTATCATATACATAAATGCCTTTTGCTTTAACCATCATGCGTACACCGTGCTTTTTAAGCTCAGCATTATCGGAAAATGGATGTAAATGATGTTTTACAGCCAGTCTCACATCGGTTTTATTACTCATAAAAACTCCTTTGTTTTAAAATGTTATAAGCAATCATTCAATGTACAAGTACAAGAATAACAGTTGAAATATGCTATTGAGATGGTTTCAGACATGCAATAACAGATATTTGCGCTCCCAAGGGCTGATAACACGAAAATATTCTGAAACTTCCTGCTCTTTTACGGCAATGTACATCTCAACAAAGCGCTGACCCAGTATTTCATGAATTGGTTCACACTGGCGTAAACGTTCTATTGATTCTTCCAGTGTAGTAGGGAACTGATAAGGTAATGAATACGCATTACTGCTCAGCGGAGCACGCGGTTGTAGCTGTTCTTTAATTCCCAGATAACCACAAGCCAGTGAGCAGGCAATCGCCAGATAAGGATTCACATCTACTCCGGCCAGCCGGTTTTCAATCCGTTTTCCTTTGGCTTTAGCACGCGGGACACGTAAACCTACAGTGCGATTGTCATAACCCCATTCAACATTAGTGGGTGCAGCTGTAAACCGGGTCAGCCGGCGGAAAGAATTAACATACGGAGCAAAAAAGGGCATGGTTTGCGGCAGGTATTTTTGCAGGCCGCCAATAAAATGAAAAAATAGTTCTGAAGGAGTGCCATCATCACTGCTGAATGCATTATTACCATTCTCTACGTTGTTCAAACTCTGATGGATATGCATGGCACTGCCCGGTTCTCCTTCCATAGGCTTAGCCATAAAAGTGGCATACATTTTATGATGAAAGGCAGATTCACGTACTGTGCGTTTGAATAAAAATACCTGATCGGCTAAATCCAGAGCATTACCATGCAGGAAATTGATTTCCATCTGTGCTGCACCAATTTCATGAATCAGCGTATCAACTTCAAGGTTTTGTTCATGGCAGTAGTCGTAAATTTCTTCAAACAGAGGGTCAAATTCATTTACTGCATCTACAGCATAAGACCGTCGTCCGAATTCACTGCGTCCGGTACGGCCGATCGGAGGTTGCAGGGGGACATCCGGATCGGGGTTGGGTGAAATCAGATAGAATTCCATTTCCGGAGCAACGATGGGTTCCAGCCCCATATTTTCATACAATTTTAATATGCGTTTGAGTACATTGCGCGGCGCAGTTTCAACCGGTAAACCGTCAGGAGAGAAGCAATCAAATATTAGTGATGCTGTCGGATCCTGAGCCCAGGGAACAAAGCGCAGAGTAGTCTGGTCTGGCTTTAACTCCATATCCGCATCTGTTTCATCCAGAAGGCTGGATTGTGGATATTCTCCGGTTACTGTTTGCAATAATACTGCCTCGGGTAGTCGCATATCCGGTTCAGATATAAATTTATCTTTCGGAATAATTTTACCGCGAGCCACACCTGTAATGTCCGGTAAGATACATTCTACTTCAGTGATACCATGTTCTTTAAGCCAGTTAAATATGTCATCATACATAAGTCACCTTAAAATGATTCCTTTTGCCTGTGCAATTTATATTGCATACATGCTTCACGAAAAGCTTTAAAAATAGCGATAGAAAGCGGCTTATTCCCATATTGCCATTCCGGATGCCACTGTACTGCATAGCCAAATATTGACGCTGCATCAATCCTGAATGCTTCAATAAGACCATCTGGAGCAGTTGCTTCTATGCTAAGCCCGGGTGCTAACGTTTTTACTCCTTGCTGATGTAAAGAATTGACCTGATACTGTTTGTGGTCTGTTGCCAGCCACAGCATCAATAAACTGTCTGTTTTCAGATTAACCGCATGCGCATCGCCATATTGAATTTCAATTGGCTGATTATCGGGTTCACGATGATCCAGATAACCGGGTATTTCCTGTATATGCTGGTGAAGGTCACCACCAAGTGCTACATTGATTTCCTGCAAACCGCGGCAAACACCCAGAAGTGGTATACCACTATCAATAATATATTTAATTAGCGGTAAAACAGTATGGTCACGGGCAGCATCCTGTAACATTCCCTCTCGTGCCGATATTTCACCATACCATTTCGGGTCTATATTTGAATAAGAACCGGGTAAAAAAACACCATCAACCAATTTGAGCAGGCGAGTTAAAACTTCCTGATCAGACAGTACCGGAAGTAAAATAACATCACCGACACTGTCCTGAACCGCATGAATGTATTTTTCACCTACAGCGTGAAAATTCCACTTACCTATCTGCTTTACATCACATGGTATGCCTATAATTGGACGCGGCTGCATAAAATTGTCTCAAAAGATTAATAGTTAAAACAATTTTGAATTTTATGATTCATAATCCCATGAGAAAAACAAAATGGCAAGAAAACTTAACCCAAATTGAAAACAATTCGATTTATAGATAACAAAAGATATCAATCTATACGCTTAAAAATAAATTTTTAGAATTAAATTAAAAATATTATGGTTATATTGATGCCAAGATTATTTGTTGTTTTTGCTGGTGTGAAAATCTACTGACTAAGAAATAATTACTGTTGTTATCGATTATGTTAATTGATTGTTAATTATATAATATAATTACGAAATACAGATAAGTATGTTTTGCTGATTACGCCACTAAAGCAAGAGAAAAATAATCTAAAGTATATCTTTGCGACAATCCGACCACGGAATAAAAAACTCAGTACTTCTGGATGGTATCTGAATATTCAGACATATTTTAATTTGGAAATTTAGAGATAGTACAGTTACCTTGGATAGTACATAAAAACATGTTATGTGCTCAGGTAATAATATTCATGTATTCAAAGATTTGATTTGATATTAATTCTGCTTAACTTATTTGTCTGTTACTGATACCAGATAAATATAAAACATGATTGAAAAGCCCTGAATTTATTCAGGGCAAAATTTTATAACGAAAGACCTAAAATCGCCGTTGTAATTTAGCCGCTAAAATAATACTTGCAGCCAGTTCTTCAATAGATTTATGAGTTGTATTGGTGTAAGGAATATTAAAACGGCGGAACATATCTTCAGCTGTTAAAATTTCATGCCGGCAATTATCACGACTGGCATAACGGGAATCAGGACGGCGCTCTGAACGAATATGATGCAAACGATCTGCATCTATGGTTAGCCCATATAATTTTTGCCGGAATGGTTGCAGCATTCTAGGTAATTCACTGCTTTCCAGATCTTCTGGAATAAGAGGATAATTTGCAGCACGAATTCCATACTGTAATGCCAGATAAAGACAAGTAGGCGTTTTACCGCTGCGAGAAACGCCCATCAGAATCACATCAGCTTTTTTCAGTTCGCGATCGGTAATTCCGTCATCATGATTCAAAGCAAAATTAATTGCTTCCATTCTTTTATCGTATCGTTCTGTATCATGCATTCCGTGAGTTCGGCCAATGGAGTGATTTGCCTCTGTGGCGAGTTCATCTTCAAGCTCACCGATAAATGCATCGTAAAAGCTCATATGCAGCCCGGCACTGGTTTTGATCAGTTTACGGACATTTTCATCAACAATGCTGGAAAAAACCAAAGGACGTGTTTCACTGTGATTAGCAGCATTATTAATTAACGCAACAATTTCACGTGCTTTTTTTTCAGTGTCTACAAAAGGGTAGGTAGCACGCTTAAATTCTATATTGTCAAACTGGTTTAATAAAGCCAGACCCATACTTTCGGCAGTAATGCCGGTACGGTCGGAAACAAAAAAAACTTGACGTACTGGTTTCATAGTTATCTGCATAATTCAGAGTTCAAAAAGCGGCGACTAAACGAATTATCCATCGTAAATGAAGTTTCTTCCAGCTCATGCTTAAATATTGGATTATTTTCAACATATGTTCTTAAAATATAAAATTAAGCTGAATATGCAATATTTAAGCAATAAAATTAATATTTTATTGAATGTAAAAGATATTTATGAAATAAAATTGCTGAAAAATTAATTATTTTGATATGTTAATCCAATTAATTGAGATTTAAATTAAAATATTCAAGGTATCAAGGATTTGTATCTGAATAGTGTTTGATTAGTGATAAATTATCCTCAATTAAGGCCGGATAAATAGCCAAAAATACATGACATTTTATACCTGACTAGTTAGAATAGGTCGTCTTCAACTTTCCCACTCCTCACTGGATAACCATCATGGCCGGTAATAACGTAATCTGGTTTGAAAATCTGCGCATGACTGATGTTGAAAGCGTCGGCGGCAAAAATGCATCTCTTGGCGAGATGATTTCACAGCTCACCGAAAAAGGTGTGCGTGTACCCGGTGGTTTTGCTACCACTGCCGAAGCCTATCGCAATTTTCTTGCTTACGAAGGTTTGAGTGAACGTATCAATAACGAGCTAAAGGCACTAGATGTAGATAATGTTGCCGAACTGGCCCGGGTAGGTAAACAGATCCGTCAATGGATCATGGACACCCCATTTCCGCCTGAACTGGAAGCAGATTTACAGGCAGCATGGGAAAAAATGGTAGCTGATGCCGGTACTGACCAGATTTGCGTGGCTGTACGCTCTTCTGCGACTGCTGAAGATTTACCTGATGCATCTTTTGCCGGTCAGCAGGAAACATTTCTGAATATAAGCGGTTATGATAATGTCAAAGAAGCTATGCACCATGTATTTGCTTCTTTGTATAACGATCGTGCCATTTCCTACCGTGTGCACAAAAATTTTGCTCATGATGTAGTGGCTCTGTCTGCCGGTGTTCAGCGGATGGTACGTTCTGATAAAGGCGCCTCCGGGGTAATGTTCACCATGGATACAGAATCTGGTTTTGATCAGGTTGTATTCATTACATCATCCTATGGTCTGGGTGAGACTGTTGTACAGGGTGCAGTAAATCCGGATGAATTCTATGTACATAAACCAACTCTGCGTGCCGGACGTCCTGCGATTCTGCGTAAAACCATGGGTTCTAAACTGATTAAAATGGTTTTCACTGATGCGGCTCAGGCAGGTAAATCTGTACAGACAGTAGATGTTGATGCTGCCGATCGGAAAAAATTCTCAATCAGTGCCGAAGAAATTACTGAGCTGGCACAGTATGCACTGACAATTGAAGAACACTATGGCCGTCCGATGGATATTGAATGGGGGCGTGATGGTGTTGATGGCAAACTGTATATCTTGCAGGCTCGTCCTGAAACTGTGAAATCACAGGAAAATAACAGCCGTGTTCTACGTCGCTATCAGATTAATGATAAATCTGCCATTCTGGTAGAAGGTCGTGCCATCGGTCAGAAAGTCGGTCAGGGTAAAGTACGTCTGGTTAAATCTGTTGATGAGATGGATAAAGTGTTGCCAGGTGACGTACTGGTTACTGATATGACCGATCCGGACTGGGAGCCGGTTATGAAACGTGCCTCTGCGATTATTACCAATCGTGGCGGACGTACTTGTCACGCAGCCATTATTGCGCGTGAGCTGGGTATTCCGGCAGTGGTTGGCTGTGGTAATGCAACTTCTGCTTTGCAGGATGGTCAGGAAGTAACGGTGTCCTGTGCTGAAGGGGATACAGGCTATGTATATGAAGGTTTACTGAAAGTTGATGTCAATGAAATACCTTTGGATAATATGCCTGAATCACCAGCCAAAATCATGATGAATGTAGGTAATCCTGAGCTGGCATTCAGCTTCTCAGGTTTACCGGGCTATGGTATTGGTCTGGCACGAATGGAATTTATTATTAACCGCCAGATTGGTATTCATCCTCGTGCTTTGCTGGAATTTGATCAGCAGGATGAACAGATGAAAGCCACCATTACTGACAGAATTTCCGGCTATTCATCTCCGGTAGACTTTTATATTGATAAAATTGCTGAAGGTGTGGCAACACTGGCTGCCTCTGTATATCCGAAAAAAGTAATTGTGCGTATGTCTGACTTTAAGTCTAATGAGTACGCCAATCTTTTAGGTGGTAATAAATACGAGCCTCATGAAGAAAATCCGATGCTGGGTTTCCGCGGTGCAGCCCGATATGTTTCTGATGATTTCAAAGATTGCTTTGCACTTGAATGTAAAGCACTGAAATATGTGCGTGATGAAATGGGATTGACTAATGTTGAAATTATGATTCCATTTGTACGTACATTGAAAGAGGCAGAAAATGTCGTACGCGCATTGAAAGACAACGGGCTGGAGCGTGGTAAAAATGGTCTGCGTCTGATTATGATGTGTGAACTGCCAACAAATGCAGTCCTTGCTGAACAGTTCCTGAAATATTTTGATGGGTTCTCTATTGGCTCAAATGATATGACTCAGCTAACTCTGGGTGTGGATCGTGATAGCGGTGGGCCGATTGCAGGTACTTTCGATGAACGCGATCCGGCTGTAAAAGTGATGTTTAGTCTGGCAATTCAGGCTTGTCGTAAATTAAACAAATATATCGGTATTTGCGGGCAAGGACCATCTGATCATGCTGATTTTGCTAAATGGTTGATTGAGGAAGGAATTGAAACAATTTCTTTGAATCCTGATACTGTAATTGAAACATGGTTATATCTTGCTAAGGAACTGAAGAAATAAATCTTTTCAGTTAAAAATAAACAAATAAAGGCTGCCATTTAAATGGCAGTCTTTTATTTATTCTGGATTAATAAAATCACTGTGACACTAATTATTAATATTACTTCTTATTTAATCAAAATTAAAAAATTAATTTTATAAATATTTTAAATTACATTATTATATTCATATGTTAATGAATTAATTGATAATCAAGGGCAAAAATATGTATGTATGAAAAATTAAAAAAGTATATTTTTAATTTTCACTATTTATATTGTTGTTATAGAGATATGATATCGCTACTGTAAATTGCTAATATGTAAATTAGTGTTTTTATTTCAAATTTAGTAATAATCGCAAAGGAGATAGTAGTGAAATACAGAAAACTGGTGGTTATGGGTTTATTGTTTATCTTTAGCAGTCAATTTTCCTATTCGGAAGCTATTATGATTTCTCAATTTGTTTCTTCTGTACATTCTGATTTATATAGATTCCAAAATACCGAGCTCACAAAAAATATAGCTAATGATATGTATAAAGTTAACTATAATGATAAAATATTAAAAAAAATAGAAAAATCGGCCAAAAGAGGGAATAGTATGGATCAATTGAAGTTGGCGATTTACTATGATTTAGAATCCACCAATCGTGACTATTTTTCAATAGTGAATTTAGATGAAAGTAAACAAAAACAAACAGATGAAAGTTTGAAACAATTATGTGAAAACCAGTTTACAGATAAAGATATTAAGACCTGGAAAAAAGCATTTAATCAAAAACATGATAGTTCTGTGAAAATTAAGCTGAAGGTTATTTATGCTATTAAAGCATTGCAGCTGTATGATCTGATATTAAATAGTAATAATTCGAATGAAATAGAAACTGCTGTCAAGCCATTAAGACAAGAAATAATAAATAGATTACCTTGTACTAATTACTCGAATTTGCCAGTCAAAAATAATATATAACTATTTCTGATATTAATAGGTGTGATATCACAGTCATATTAAATTTAAATCAGAAAGATTTTTAATATTATAAAAAAAACAGATAGCAAAGCTATCTGTTTTTTTAGATAAAATGCTATTTTTTATCTTTTTTGTCATCCGTTTTAACTGGTTTTTTTGCAGCCAGTCCAAGTGATTGATTCCATTTTACTGGATCTTTTACCAAGTCCAGAGCAGCTTTCAATTGAACATCTTTCGCCGGATTAGGCACACGTTTTTCCAGCCAGTCTTCATTATCCTTTTTTTTGCTGTCTTTATTATTGGAAATATTACTGGTTTTTATATCTTTAGCGCCGTCTCTATCTGTTGCATTTTCAGAATTTTGATTTACAGATTTACTATCAGCAACCGGAGCCGGAGCAGCCGTTTTCTTCTGACTGCCTGTTAACTCCCCTTTAACTTCTTTACCACCTAACGGGTTGCTCAGATGTCCGCCAAGATTGGCTTCTCGACTTTCGAATTTACGATTTTCATCTTTCACTTCAACATCAGGCACGATACCTTGTGCCTGAATTGAACGGTCATTAGGGGTGTAATAAAGTGCAGTTGTTAATTTAACTGCACCGCCATTAGATAACGGAATAACTGTTTGTACAGAACCTTTACCAAAGCTCTGAGTTCCTACAATTACAGCACGTTTATAGTCTTGAAGCGCACCGGAAACAATTTCTGAAGCAGAAGCCGTACCTGAATTTACTAAAACTGTAATAGGAATATTTTTTATTTCCTCTGGCATATTTATCAGCGGATCATTACCTCTAACTACGTAATCTTTAGGAATGGCCTTTAATATCATGCCTTCTTTTTTATCTCGGCTTTTGGTACTAACTACTTTTACTCCCGGTTTCAGGAAAACAGCAGAAACACCAACAGCACTGTTTAACAGACCACCCGGATCATCGCGTAAGTCGAGTACCAGACCTTTCAACGGTTGCTTATTCTCTTTTTCCAGATCTCTGATGGCATCGGCCAGCAGGCTTACAGTATGTTCCTGAAACTGCATGATGCGCACATAACCGTAACCAGGTTCGAGAAGCTTGGAGCGGACACTTTTAACTTTAATGATAGCTCTTGTCAGGCGTACCACAATCGGCTGAGTTTCATCTTTACGAGCCAGAGTCAGCGTTATGCTGGTTCCGGGTTTACCACGCATTTTTTTCACAGCTTCAGTAGCAGTCATGTTACGGGTGGACTCATTGTCAATTTTAACAATGTAGTCACCACTTTTAATACCGGCACGCTCAGCAGGTGTATCTTCGATAGGCGCCACAATTTTAATCAGTCCGTCTTCTGAGCTGATTTCCATTCCCAGTCCGCCAAATTCACCAGTAGTACTTTCCTGCAAATCTGAATAATCTTTAACTGTCAGATATTCTGAATGCGGATCAAGGTTACTGACCATACCTTTCATTGCGCCTTCAAGAATAGCATCGTCAGTTTTGTTCTCAACATAATTAGCTTTAATTTGTCCGTAAACTTCAGCCATAGTATGAAGAGATTGTACTGGTAGAGGTTCGGATTTCTCGTTAGCATAACCCTGTATGCTCAGAGTGAGAATAACACCGCTAAAAGCGCCGAATGTATATAGAGCTGCTTTTTTAAATCTAGATTTAGCCATTATTACTATTGTTCTTTCTGATAACGACATTAATTCAGGATACTAATAACCGTATATAACAGGTTATGATGAAAATTCAAAATTTGTCAGAGTGTACACTATAAAATAATTAGAGGTAATAGCAATGTATAGTCTGTGTTAGTGTAGCCATGATAATGGATTCATTGCCTGATTATGATAACGAATTTCAAAATACAGTCCGTTCTGACCATCTGGTAATTTACCACTTATACCAATGGTTTGACCAGTACTGACAGTATTACCCGCAGAAACACTGATTGAAGACAAACCAGTATAAATACTGAGATAACCTTCACCATGATCAATGATAACGGTATTGCCGTAACCTTGCAAAAATGCAGCATAAATTACGTTACCATCAGATATGTTTTGTACTGTCGTATTATTGCAGGAAAAAAACAATCCTTTCCAGATGCCGCCATTTGGTCTGTTTTCTCCGAATCTTCCTGATATGCTGCCGTTAACCGGTCGGGAAAGACGTCCCTGTTTCTGTGCAAGACCTTTAATAAGCGGTGTTTTAATATTTTCTGTAGCCTGTAAAGCTAAATCTTCTGCAGTTAAAGTTGATGGCTGTTTTGTATTATTTGTATCACTGATTACAGGATTTTTAGTAGTGGGAGAAGTGTGCGGTTGACTGGTATTTTCCGGTTTAACGGTATTTTGTTTAGGTGGTTTAGCTGGATTCTGTGCCAGACGACGCATCGTTCCCTGGGCTGACAGCCTACTTAATAAATTATTCAATCTTTTCTCATCAGCCTTTAATGATTGTAACTGCTTATTCTGTACTTGTAGTTGTTGGTTTAATACGCTGGATTTGCTTTGCTGAATAGCATGTTCAGCATGCAGTTTATTAATAAGCTGCTGTTGTTTTTTTTGTAAAGAAGAAAGTTGCTGTTGCTGATTATTGATAGCCTGTTGCTGTGCATTCATTCGCAATTGTTGTTGGCGTAAACTCTGAATGACCTGCTCATTGGCTTCATTTAAATATCGGATATATTGTAACGAGCGTCCTTTTTGGTCGGAGGGGTCCTTTTTTAGCATTAAATATACGCTGTTAGGCTGACGGTTTCGATAATGAGCATTAAGTAAACGGGCTATCTGGGTCTGAGTTTCTGCAATCTGGGTACGGGTTTTATCCAGGTTGGTTTGCAGGATTTGTAACTGCCGCATACTGGTCTGTTGCTGTTGCTGAATGCGGTTAAGCTCATTTTTTGCCTGATTAAGCTGCTGGCTGGTTGCAACCATTGAGGCATCAATTTTTTTCTGTTCAACCGTAGTTTTACTGATCTGGTTTTGTGTTGCTGAAATAGCTTGGTGAACCTGTTTCAGTTCACCGGGTGGTTGTTGAATTTTCTGATTATTGGCAGCGATAGCCAAAGAGAAAAGGGTACTGCACCATATCAGAATGAGACAGAATAAAGATTTCATTATTTATCTGTGAATTCAATTAGGTTCTGGCCTGTCATTTCTGCAGGCGGAGTCAGTCCCAGAGCAGTTAAAAGAGAAGGAGCTACATCTTTAAGTGCTCCGCCGGAACGGATTGTTGCCTTACGCCCTATATAGATAAATGGGACAGGTTCAACTGTATGCTGTGTGTGAGGTTGCTGATTTTTTTCATCATACATGTGTTCACAGTTACCGTGATCAGCTGTAATGATCACTTCTCCGCCTGCAGAAAGTGTCGTTTCGACAACCTGTGCTACACAGCTATCCAGTGTTTCTACTGCTTTTATAGCGGCCTCAAGTGAGCCGGTATGTCCAACCATATCACCATTGGCAAAGTTACAAATAATAACATCATGGCGATGATGTTTCAGACTATCAATAATCTGTTCAGTAA
This sequence comes from Snodgrassella sp. M0110, assembly GCF_016101465.1. Taxonomy (NCBI): domain Bacteria; kingdom Pseudomonadati; phylum Pseudomonadota; class Betaproteobacteria; order Neisseriales; family Neisseriaceae; genus Snodgrassella; species Snodgrassella sp. M0110. The sequence goes on from NZ_JACFQM010000008.1 coordinate 45,284, forward strand.
TGCCGACAGCACTCATTTCTGGCTGTAAATCGTATGTGTTCACTTTGGGTGAAGGAATCATAATTCTTTCTTCACCAATATAAGGCTCTTCCCGACCACCGCTGAAGAAATAAGTTACGTGCGGGTATTTTTCTGTTTCTGCTATACGGAGCTGGCTAAGACCCTGTCCGGCCAAAAATTCTCCCAGACCATTATTTACTGATTGTTTTTCGAACATTACTGGATTGCTGAATTGTGTGCCGTAAGCAGTAATCGTAGAAAAATATCCCGGTTGTACACGATATTTGCGTTTAAATCCGTCGAAATCAGCAAAAGTAAGAGCCTGAGTTAATTGACGTGCGCGATCAGCGCGGAAGTTGAGAAACAGAATGGCATCACCATCCAGCAGCTTTGCCTGAGGGCTGACAATGGTAGGTTTAACAAATTCATCCTGCTCGCCACGGGTATAAGCAGCATCTAATGCAGCAACAGGTGAATCAGCCTGATAAGGCGCATCGCCAAATAAGGCATTATAAGCAGCTTCAACCCGATCCCAGCGATTATCTCTGTCCATGGCAAAAAAACGTCCGACAACTGCTCCGCATAATATCTGAGAATGCTGTTGCATATATTGTTGCAGTCGTTGCAGATAGGGACGGGCACTTTGCGGCGGTGTATCACGACCATCAAGAAACGGATGGACAACAATTTTTTGCATGCCGGCAGCTAATGCGGCTTCTATAACTGCAAAAAAATGTTCTATATGGCTATGCACACCACCATCAGAAAATAACCCCATCAGATGTACAGTATGATTCGGATTATTCCATGCCTGTCGCAAAACCGGATTTTGTTCGAGAGTATGGTCTTCAATGGCCATATCGATTCGGGTAATATCCTGAGGTACAATTCTGCCTGCACCAATATTCAGGTGACCTACTTCTGAATTGCCAAACTGGCCAACTGGCAATCCGACCATTCGTTCTGAAGCATCTATCGTGCCATAAGCATATTGCTGACGATAGTTATCGATATTAGGAGTATGTGCCAGTAAAATAGCATTGTCATTTCCTTCGGCACGATGGCCGAAACCATCTAGAATTAAAAGAACAACAGGTTTAATTAATGACACAATTGACCTTTCAGTGATGGCCGCGCTTTTGACCAAGTCTGCAAGTATTATTTGCTTTGATGAGGATTTAAAAAACGGTTAAAACAATCCGCTTTGGAGTAAGATAGAATTATAACGAAAAGCGCAGGCTTGAGAAACTGCAAAACAAACCCAATTTAACGACAAATTCATTTTATCTGGTCTGATATCATTTTATGGATAAGCACAATATGGTTGCACAACAAAACGCTCCTTCCGGTTTTTCTCTGGCAAATCATTTTTTGATTGCTATGCCGTCAATGGAGGACCCGTTTTTTAAAGAAAGCGTGATTTACCTGTGCGAACATAGTGCAGACGGTGCCATGGGCATTATTGTGAATAAACCATCACCGATTATGATGGATTTACTGTTTGATTCTGCTAAAGCTCCCACACCGGAACGATTCCATGGACAAAGTGTTCTGATGGGCGGTCCGGTACAGGTTGACCGCGGATTTCTGGTACATACTCCGACAGGTTCCTGGGAGAGCAGTTTATTGGTAACTGATGATATAGCCATGACAACTTCCCGTGATATTATTCTGGGACTGACACAGGAAAATACAGTGGATAAAGCTGTAGCTACTATTGGTTACTCCAGCTGGTCAGCCGGACAGCTGGAGCAGGAACTGGCAAATAATAGCTGGATAACAGTACCTGCCGACACTCAGATCTTATTTGATATGCCTTATAAGCAACGTTATAAAGCTGCTTTACAGTTATTAAATATTGATATTACCAATCTGAGTATGATGGTGGGTCATGCCTGATTCAGCTCTTTCTCCAATAAAGCGTGGTACTGTACTTGGTTTTGATTTTGGAACTGCCCGTATCGGGATAGCCATCGGAGAGGCCGAGCTTACAAGCGCACATCCGCTGGAGACGATTACTGTTGTTAACAACGAGCAGTATTTCAACCGTATTCAGGCTTTAATTAAAGAGTGGCAGCCACAGGCTCTTATTGTGGGTTTTCCAACTCATGCTGATGGTGCTGAAGACGAGGCCACTGCTCTTTGTCGTCGTTTTGGTAATCGTTTACATGGACGTTTTAATTTACCGGTATACTGGGTAGATGAACGCTGGACATCTGTTGTTGCAGAAAGTTTACTGAACGAAGCATTGGTATTTGGAAAAAAACGCAAGCAAGTATTGGATCAGGTCGCCGCACAGGCTATTTTAGCGACGTATTTTAGTACGGGAGCATGTATGGCAAAACTTGATTAAATTTTATCCGTCATCTTTTTAAAAAATCTTATAGATCACATCCTGTCTGCTGATAACACTGAATACATCGTCTGTATAAAAATGTTTTAATGTATTTAGTTATCAGTAAAGTCAATGTCAGCTGATTTGCTTTTCCTATCTGCTTTTCTCGTTTGTTTACAGTTGTGTTTTTATCCGTTCAGTACCTGGTTTAAACATCTAATTACAAATTATGGTTTTAATTTATCAAAACAGAAGATAAACTTAACCATAGAAAAAATAATCAATTCAATCAAACTGGGATAAGTAATGAGCACAGACACCATCATTAATATTGATACCATTGAGGCTAAAACAAAAGCTAATATTTTAGCAGAGGCACTTCCATATATCCGGCGATTTTCCGGTGTGACTATGGTAATCAAATATGGTGGTAATGCCATGACTGACCCGCAATTAAAAGAATCTTTTGCTAAAGATGTCGTTTTGCTCAAGCTGGTCGGTATTCATCCGGTTATCGTACATGGTGGCGGTCCGCAAATTAATGAACTACTACATAAAGTCGGCAAGGAAAATCATTTTATTCAGGGTATGCGGGTGACAGACAGTGAAACCATGGATATTGTTGAAATGGTATTGGGTGGCTGTGTTAATAAGGAAATCACGTCTTTACTGAATTTGCACGGAGGACATGCTGTAGGCATTACCGGTTGTGATAATCATTTTATTAAGGCTAAAAAACTGTTTGTTACCAACTTTGAAAATGAAAAGCAGGATATCGGCCAGGTTGGAGAAGTTGAAGAAATAGACACCGCTCTGATTCGGGAAATGGTAGAGCATGGCTATATTCCTGTTGTAGCACCTATCGGGGTGGGTGAGCATGGAGAAGCTTTTAATATCAATGCTGATGTAGTAGCAGGTAAACTGGCAGAAAGTCTTAAAGCGGAAAAGCTGATCATGCTGACCAATACTATCGGCGTACTGGATAAAAATAATAATTTATTAAGCCGGTTAACACCATGCGATATCAGTGCTTTAATTGCTGACGGTACTTTGCAGAATGGTATGCTGCCTAAAATTAATGCTACTTTGCAGGCTGCCATGCATGGCGTTCATAATACCCATATCATTGACGGACGTGTACCACATGCCTTATTACTGGAAATTTTTACTGACAAAGGTGTCGGAACCATGATACTTGGTCAGAACGAGCGATCTGAATAGTTAACAATATAAATTATTCATCAATATTTAATTATTGTGTAATGAACAATTTAATTGAATTATAATTATTAAGTTGTTTAAAAGGCTTGACAGTAAAAATACAATCGCTATAATCTCGCCTCATTCCCTGATAGCTCAGTCGGTAGAGCGACGGACTGTTAATCCGCAGGTCCCAGGTTCGAGCCCTGGTCGGGGAGCCAGATTTGAAAACGCACTCAGTTTACTGAGTGCGTTTTCCATTATCGGTATGATCAATTTAATTTGTTTAATTACTCTCCAACCTTTATCAGCTTGACATCAAATACCAGAACGCTGTTAGCCGGAATGGCACTGGTAGGACTTTGTTCGCCATACGCCAGTTGGGCAGGAATATAGAATGTGTAATCACTGCCTTCTGACATTAGCTGCAGACCTTCAGTCCATCCTGGGATTACTCCGTTAAGCGGAAAAGTAGCCGGCTGATTATTTCGCTGAGCAGTGCTGTCGAATATTGTACCGTCAATTAATCGTCCTTCATACTGAACTGTCACTATATCAGTAGCTTTAGGTTTTTTGCCTGAACCTTCATGATTAACTTTGTATTGTAAACCTGAAGCTGTAGTTTTTACTCCCGGGGTATTTTTATTTTTGGCCAGAAACTCATCCCCTGTAAGCTGTGGGTTTCGAGTAGCCTGTGCAGTAGCAGTAGAGGCTGCTACCGGCTCACTGCTGTTATTTTTATATCCGTTATCAGCAAAATTACAGGCTGATAAAATAAGTGCAGTAGTGATTCCCAGAGTGATTAAAGACAAGTGTTTCATAATTTCTCTTTTAGGGTTAATGGAAAGATGATTATAGCAGCCATCTGCGAAAATACATTTTCTTATCGGCTGTATACCTTGGTTATTTTGTAACAGCTTTAAATCCGTAAAATTTTGGGTTTGATATATTATTTGTTCGTAGCTGTTGTCTTTTTGAGATGGCTTGTTTGTATTTACATTAATATACTTATTTTAATAATATGAATAATATCTAGGCTGAGTAATAAAGTGTGATTAAAATAATTGGATTAATATAACAATAAAAAAATTATATTAACCATAATTATTGCTTTATCAGATTAATTGAGCATATAAATTTAAAAAATGAATTTTGTTTCTTTAATCCATCAGTATCAACTGATGCGATAATCAATATTTAAGGGTATGCTTATTAACAGTAGCGTTTGGATGTTGATAACGGCTTGACATTATAAGGCTTAACGAATAGAATTGATGTCTATAAGAAGATGTCAATTCTAATATCTTTGATTAATGTCTTTTGTGACGAAATTAAACCAAATCAACATTCAATAAAAATCTTGCCATGCCTTAGTGTGTTTTTTGCATTATAAAGCCTGGCGAACGGAATTATTATGAGTTTTTTTACTCATTTTATCTTCAATTCTAATAAATAAGTTCATTTATATCTTTATGCACGTTTCTGAATTACAAAATCTACATGTGTCTGAATTACTGGGCATAGCTGAAGAGTTTGGTATTGAAAATGCCAATCGTTTGCGCAAACAGGATCTGGTGTTTGCTATTGTGCGCATTAAAATGAAGCAGGGAGAAGCGTTTACCTGTTCAGGTACGCTGGAAATTCTCCCAGATGGCTTTGGCTTTTTGCGTAGCATGGATACATCTTATCTGGCAGGGCCTGATGATATTTACGTCAGCCCAAGTCAGATACGGCGCTTTAATCTGCATACAGGTGACACGATTGAAGGCAGTGTGCGTGTACCTAAAGATAATGAACGCTATTTTGCGCTGGTTCGTCTGGATAAAATTAACGGAGACGATCCGGATGTATGCAAACATAAAATTTTATTTGAGAATCTGACCCCGTTATTCCCTGATCGTCAGTTTGTTCTGGAGCGGGATATTCGTTCCGGAGAAAATCTTACCGGACGTGCAATTGATCTGATTGCACCTATCGGATTTGGTCAGCGCGCTTTGCTGGTAGCTCCGCCGAAATCTGGTAAAACAGTCATGCTGCAGAATATCGCACATGCGATTACAGCTAATTATCCTGAAGCTGAACTGATTGTTCTGCTGATTGATGAGCGTCCTGAAGAAGTTACGGAAATGACCCGCTCAGTACGGGGTGAGGTAGTATCTTCCACTTTTGATGAACCGGCGACTCGGCATGTTCAGGTAGCAGAAATGGTGATTGAAAAAGCCAAGCGTCTGGTAGAGCACAGAAAAGATGTAATCATTCTGCTGGATTCGATTACTCGTCTGGCGCGTGCTTACAATACTGTTATTCCTGCTTCCGGAAAAATTCTGACTGGTGGTATTGACGCAAATGCATTGCATCGTCCTAAGCGCTTTTTCGGCGCTGCCCGTAATGTGGAAGAGGGTGGTTCTTTGACCATTATCGCAACTGCTCTGGTAGAAACCGGTAGCCGTATGGATGATGTGATTTATGAAGAGTTCAAAGGAACAGGTAATATGGAATTGCATCTGGATCGGCGTATGGCTGAAAAACGTCTGTTTCCTGCAATCAATATTAATCGTTCAGGTACTCGCCGTGAAGAATTGCTGGTTTCTAATGAACATTTGCAAAAAATGTGGCTGCTGCGGAAATTCTTGCATCCAATGGATGATATCGAAGCAATGGAATTTATTATTGATAAACTCAAGCAGTCTAAAAATAATGCTGACTTTTTTGATTTAATGCGCGGTAGTAAATAATTTTTTTAAAACTAGTATCAACCGTGTTTACGCTTAGTAGACACGGTTTTTATTTTAATATTTCTGTATATAATGGGTGATTTAATAATGATATGCCATTACTTGGATAAAGCAGGGTATTTGGAAATGAAAAATAATAAATAAAAACCGAAAAGAATTTTTAATCTTTTCGGTTTTTATTTGAATAGCGTTGTCTTCAGATACGAAATCTGACTGTTCTAGTTAGTAATGAGATAATTAGCTTCTAGGAGCATTCTTATTAATAGTATAGATGTATTTTTTCTATTTATAGCTTAAGCTCATGTACATGTACACCATCTGCGTCTACAGCCAGATAGCCGCCGTAATCATCAGCCCAGTCCTGTATGACATAACGTTTGAAAGGCTGGTTGTTCAACTGTAATTTATGTACGGCCGGACGATGGGTATGACCATGAATCAGTGTAGGCAAAGAAGGTTGCATATGGCTACTCATCAGTTCATTAATGGCTTGTTCTGTTACATCAGAAATCTCACTTTTACCTTCATTATTTTTACGTGTTTCACTCATTTGGCGGATTTGTCCGGCTAGTAAGCGACGCTCTTCAATAGATTTACTTAATACTGCCATTTGCCATAGAGGATTGCGGGACTGGGCACGGAATTGTTGATATGCAAGATCGTCAGTGCATAATTCATCACCATGCATAATAATATAATCATGATTGTAAAGCTTTATTTGCTGAGGTGATGTAAGTAGTTGTATTCCAGATTCTGCAGCAAATTTTTCACCAATCAGGAAATCCCGGTTACCATGAATGAAATAAATTGGTGTGATGGAAGTAAAAGATTTTAACTGAGATTTGATATGACGAATAAAATCGCTATCATCATCATCACCTATCCAGACATCAAAAAAATCACCCAAAATATATAAAGCATCAATATTTCCTTGCCATTGTTGCAGGCAGCGATCAAATAATTGATTTAAAGGTGGAGTCTGTTCAGAAAGATGTAAATCAGAAATAAATATTGTTGTGTTGTTCATGGTTTGTATCTGGAAATATCAGGCAAAAAAATCAGTATAGCGCTGCGGATCAAAACCGACCAATATAAATTGATTTTTGACCAGAACTGGTCGTTTAATCACTGAAGGCTGGTTTATCATTAGGCGAATGGCTTCTTCATCATTACTTAAAGCAATTGTCTGTTCACTGGTACTTAATTTTCTCCATGTAGTACCTTTACGGTTAAGTAATATTTCTTTGGGTACTTTTGTAAGCCAGAACTGGATATCAGTTATTGTCGGCGATATTTTTTTATAATCGATAAATTCAGCATTAATATGATGTTCAGCCAACCATTGGCGTGCTTTTTTTACAGTATTACACTGGCTGATACCGTAAATTTGTATACTCATTTTTGAAAGCCTGTTTGCGGAAATAAGCTGCTATTATACCGTTTTGCTTATATTTGCTTAAAGTGTTGGTTTTATGTCGATGGTTCGTTTTAAATTGTTTCCGTGTATTGAGTTGAACAGCTTGCGTTGCTAATCAGACATATTGGCAGTATGCTTTAACAAGTACAGATTTTATAAGGAAGACCGGAATGAAAAAAATAAGTGTATTAGCTGTTAGCTTATTGCTAGCGGCCTGCGGAGGTAAACGAGAGGCAAATAATACTAATTTTGCTGAGGCGATCAATGACTTTGCTAAAAATGATAAGGTTTGTCTGGCGGTAAATTTGATGCTGGATAATGCTCAGGGTGGTATGAATAACACGATTGCATTAGGCAGTAAAGAAATACGTATTGCCAGAAAAAATAGTGATGGCGATAAAATTAATAAAACGGCTTTAAAGCAAATGGATATTTTAACTGATGCAGGCTTGTATGAAAAAGGTAAGGATGCAACACTGACTGTTAATGGTGGAAAAGATATACCGCAGGCGGTGTATTACCGTACAAGTAAAAGTGAGGACAATGTGATCAATAATACTCAGGGAAATTTGCTCTGCCTCGGAACACAAAAGGTAGATAAAATTGTACTCTTTACTGAACCTACCCCTGCAAATGGGATGACTGTTTCTAAAGTGATTTATGATGCAAAACTGGTACCTGAGAAATGGGCTGAAAAATTATTAAAAAATACTGATGAAAACTGGTGGAAATCTTTGCAAGAACCTCAACGTCGTGCGGCTGTGTTGGTTTTAACGGATAAAGGTTGGAAAGACGAACGGGCATTACATTAGCAATCAGTTATTATCCCGTCGAAGAGTATAGGTTTGTAATTTCTTTAAATTTTATTTTGATTGCCGTACAGATAAACCTAAATTTGTAGATAAATTTTATAATCATACAAAAAAATCCAGAATAAAAAATTATTCTGGATTTTTTTGTATGATTTGGGAAGACAATTGTTATTAAACCTTAAACTACAGCTTCCTCTTTCCGTTTGGGCGGCTTAACCAGATTTTGCCGGTTCAGACCAAACATCAGTAGTAACGGGCTGGCTACTAATACTGAGGAATAAATACCAAACACAATACCAATTGTTAATGCCATTGCGAAACCATGCAAAGCAGCTCCGCCAAATACCAGCATAGAAATAACCATTGCTTCTGTTGATCCGTGAGTAATAACTGTACGGCTCATGGTTGCGGTAATGGCATTATCTATGATTGCCGGTACGCTTTTACCACGCATATGTGGCTTACGGAAATTTTCACGAATACGGTCAAAGACTACTACGGATTCATTAACAGAGTAGCCGAGCACGGCAAGAACGCCTGCAAGTACAGTAAGAGAAAATTCCCATTGGAACAGAGCAAAACAGCCGAGAATAATTACAACGTCGTGCATATTGGCAATAATAGCGGACACAGCAAATCGCCATTCAAAACGCATGGATAAGTAAATAATGATACCAATCACAACCATGCCTAAAGCCAGCAAGCCATGAGTAACCAGTTCCTCGCCCACTTGCGGCCCGATGAATTCCACTTGACGCAAGCTTACACCGTCATTATGCTGTTTGAGTAAATCCATCACTTGATTGGAAAGTTGTGCTGAGGTCATATTGGCTTTATTGGGCAGGCGTATCATAATCTGCTTATTTGTACCCAATGCCTGTACCTGTATATCTCCCAGTTTTAATCCATCCAGTTCTGTGCGAATTTTATTTAAATCAGCACTCTGTTTGAATTCCACTTCCATTACAGTACCGCCGGTAAATTCTACAGAAAAATTTAACCCGCGAGTCACGAGAAAAAATACAGCCAGAATAAAAGTAAATAATGAAATCGCCGTTGTCAGCTTACCATAGCTCATAAACGGGATATCACGTTTTATTTTGAAGAATTCCATAATTTATTAAGCCTTACTTTTATCGGTGGCAGCTTTATCTGCAATCCAGATATGGCCGATAGACAGTGTTTTCAGTTTGCGTTTGCGACCATACCACAAATTAACAATAGCACGGGAAACTACTACTGACGAATACATAGATGTAATAATACCCAGACAATGTACTACAGCAAATCCGCGAATAGGCCCTGAACCAAAAATCAATAGTGCCAGACCGGCAATCAAAGAAGTGATATTAGAATCCACAATGGTATGCCAGGCATGATCATAACCGGCATTAATTGATATCTGCGGTGTGTTGCCATGACGCAGCTCCTCACGGATACGTTCATTGATTAGTACATTCGAGTCTATTGCCATACCCAGTGTAAGGGCAATAGCTGCAATACCCGGTAGTGTCAGAGTTGCCTGCATTGCTGACAAGATGGCAATCAGGAATAACAGATTACATGACAGGGCAATTACTGAAAACAGCCCGAACATCCGGTAGTAAAGCATCATGAATATGGCTACTACTACGAAGCCCCATAAGGTGGAATGAAAGCCTTTACTGATATTTTCTTTACCCAATGAAGGACCAATAGTACGTTCTTCAATAATTTTCATTGGTGCTGCCAGTGAACCTGCGCGCAGCAGCAAAGCGGTATCATTGGCTTCGGCAATATTCATATTGCCTGAAATAATGGTTTTACCACCGGGAATCGGTTCATTGATTACTGGTGCAGTAATGACTTCAGCTTTACCCTGGTCGATAAGTACCATTGCCATGCGTTTACCGACATTGTTTCGGGTAAGATCGGCAAAAATACTGGCGCCTGTGCTGTCAAAGTTTACGCTGACGCCTGGTTGCCCGCGGTCGTTAAAGCTGGCCTGAGCATCATTAATATTGTCACCGGTTAGTTCGACCTGTTTGCTGACCAGTGTAGGCGCCCCATTACCTGCGGAAGACAATAGTTCAAATCCATCAGGGTTATGGCCTTGCAGCGCCTGTTGATACTGATTAGGATCATCACTAACCATACGTACTTGTAAAGTGGCAGTACGGCCAATAATATCCTTGGCTTTAGCCGTATCCTGAACGCCCGGCAGTTGTACGACAATCCTGTCCGGCCCGGCCTGTTGAATAACCGGTTCAGCAACACCTAGCTCATTAACGCGGTTATGCAGGGTATTAATATTCTGTTTCACTGCATCGGTACGGATTCTGGTCAGGACAGTATTACTCAGGCTGACAATCAGACGATCGCCATTCTGAGTAAGTGTTGCATCATTAAGATATTTTTTTAATCCGGATATGGCAGTGGACGCGTCATCTGCCGACTGGAAAGGGACAACCAGTGTCTGCCCGTTTTTAACAATATTGCCACTACGGATTTGTAATTTACGCAGCTGACGGCGGATATCACCTGCATAACTGTCAAGTGTTTTGTCAACGGCTGAGTCCATGTCAACCTGCATAGTGAAATGCACACCACCACGTAAATCCAGACCAAGGAACATCGGTTTGGCATGAATTTTTTCCATCCATTCCGGGGTGTTGGCAAGAAGGTTTAATGCCACAATATAGCCTTCACCAAATTTGGAAGCAATGGCATCACGTGCTTTAAGCTGAGTTTCAGTATCACTGAAACGTACTTTCAGACTGCCATCAGTTATGAACATGCCCTGATGCTGAATATGCGCATCAGCCAGGGCTTGTTTCACCGTATTTTCGGTTTGTTCATTAATGATAATGGCCTGACGGTTGGTAGAGATTTGTACTGCCGGTATTTCGCCAAAAAAATTGGGAATGGTATATAGCAGTCCCAATACGACTGAAACGATAATAAGCAGATATTTCCACAAAGGATAACGATTCATATTTGCTGCCTTGTTTGCAGACTATTGTTTTCAATTAATAAATAAAAAAAACAAAGGCCGCAACCGAATAGTTGCGGCAGAATAACTGGTTTTATTCTGGAGCTTTGCCACTAATAGCATTGCGTTCGAATTCTACTTCAACTTTCGGAGCAATTTCTAAAGTGAAGTACTGTTCATTTACTTTAGTGATTTTGCCGACGATGCCAGCTAAAGTGACAACTTTATCGCCTTTTTTCAGCTCGGTTAGCATTTGCTGATGTTTTTTATGCTTGCTCTGCTGCGGGCGGATAATCAGAAAATAAAATACAACAAGAATTAATAAAAGTGGTACAAACTGCATAAAACCACTTTGTGCAGCGGCAGTGTCGGCAGCATAAGCAAAATCAATCATGGGGCTACTCCGTTTAATTCAAGTAAATAACGCTATTAAACCAGATATTGTAATCGCCAATGATAAATTTATCCAGTTTTGCAGTGTTTTGCTTCTGAATAAATATTTGCAAACCATAATTATTATTACAGCAAATTTAATTCAGCCATTGATGTTATTTTTTCAGCAGTAACAATAAAATGATCCAATAAACGAATATCCAGCAGATTTAAAGCGGCTTTTATTTCTCTGGTAAATTGAATATCGCCGCTAGACGGCATAGTAGATTGTCCTGGATGATTATGTGCCAGAATAATTGAGACTGCGTGATGTTTTAGAGCTGCTGTAGCAACTTCGCGAGTGTAAACCCGTGCTTCATTGATGGTACCGCGCGCCAGTTCAATGGTTTGCATAAGCTCGTTACGCTGGTTCAGCAGTAAAGCTACACAAACCTCCACTTTTTCATAGCCTATATGTAAACGCAGGAAATCAGCCACTGCAGCCGGCTGAGTAAAAATAGGGCGGCAATAAATTTCTTCTGCCAGCATGCGTCTGCTTATTTCCCTGATTACTGCAAACTGGGTATAACTGGCAATACCCATTCCGTGATACTGACAAATTTGCTGACAATCTGCTTCAAGCAATGCGCGCAGACTGCCCAGTTGAGAAATAAGCTCTCGTGCCAGATCTACCGCACTCATGCCACGGGTACCGGTGCGCAGCAGGATTGCGAGTAGCTCGGCATCACTTAGCGCCGAGGCGCCCATTTTAAGAAGCTTTTCCCGGGGGCGATCGTTTTGCGGCCAATGCTTGATGCTCATTATTACGATTATGTGAATTAAAGGACATAATCATAATATAGCTATGTAATAAAATAAATTGGTTTGAGAGCATATTCGGATTACTGAGTAACTTAAAAACAGTTTAATCCGCCAGGTTAATTAAAGTTTATTTTGTTTTAGTATGGTAGCGCTTATAAGCATCTTTAAAATGAACCTGTACTATCTCACTTGGTTTTTTATCACATAAACTAAAAATAATGATTGCAATTGATGCAAGTATGAATCCGGGGATGAGTGAATACAGATTTAACCAGTTAAAATTGATCCAAAGCAATACTGTGACGGCACCGGTAATCATACCGGCTAATGCGCCGTTACGTGTCATACGTGACCAGAATACAGAAAAAATAATAATCGGACCAAATGCCGCCCCAAAACCAGCCCACGCGTGGCTCACCAAATCCAGAACGCTGTTATTCGGATTAATTGCCAGCAAAATGGCAATCACAGATACTATAAACACCATTATTCGTCCAATCCAGACCAATTCTTTCTGTTTTGCTTTTGGACGGAAAAATGCGCGATAGAAATCTTCTGTCAAAGCGCTTGAGCAGACCAACAGCTGGCAGCTTAAGGTACTCATCACAGCAGCCAGAATTGCAGCGAGAATAATACCGGCGACCCATTGATTGAAAAGTAATTTAGATAACTCGATAAAAATCCGCTCCTGTTTTCCATTGTTGACCAGATAGCTTAGCTCTGGATGGTTGGCAAAATATGCTATTCCGAAAAAGCCGACGGTAATGGCACCGGCCAGACATAAAATCATCCATGTCATGCTGATACGGCGTGCGTTTTTCATTACTTCATGCGAATCAGCAGCCATAAATCTGGCTAAAATATGCGGCTGCCCGAAATAGCCCAACCCCCAGCCTAGCAATGAGATTACGGCGATAAAATCCATATGGGCAAAAAGATTGGTATAGTCCGGATTCAGGTTTTCAATATGAATGAGTGCATCAGAAAAACCACCGGCATTAATGATTACCATTATGGGGGTTAAAATCAGAGCAAACATCATCAGACTTGCCTGAATGGTATCTGTCCAGCTAACCGCTAAAAAACCACCTATAAGCGTATAAAGAATAGTTGCACCAGCTCCTGCCAGCATAGCCCAGCCATAGCTCATGCCAAAAGTGCTTTCAAATAACTTAGCTCCGGCAACAATTCCTGATGCACAATAAATTGTAAAAAAAATCAGAATAATTACTGCTGAAATAATACGCAGTAACGAGCTGTTATCTTCAAATCGATGCGTAAAATAATCGGGTAAAGTTAACGCATTATGGTTGATTTCTGTAAAAACACGCAGTCGTCCGGCAATCAATAACCAGTTCAGGTAAGCACCAAGTACTAAGCCAATGGCTATCCAGCTTTGTGAAATACCAAATAAAAATACTGCACCCGGTAATCCCATCAGCAGCCAGCCGCTCATGTCAGAAGCTCCGGCCGAAAGTGCAGTTACCACGCTGCCGATACGACGCCCGCCCAGAATGTAATCACCAAAATTCTGTGTTGACCGATAGGCAAAAAAACCAATTGCAATCATTCCTAAAATGTACACAGCGAATGTGACAATCATTGGCAAGGACATAGTTTTGAAAAACCCTGTGTATAAAAATTGAAATAAAAATGGACCGATTTGAACATTAAGGTATTCCGCTAAAAATTAGCCGAAAAATAAAATTCATTCCATTTTTTTCGATGTATGTTAAAGATTAAATAGTGTAATGTAATAATTGATCATGCAAGAGAATATCAAGGCAAAGCCGGATTTAACCTGCACGAATTGACAGAGTATATAATAATTGCCAGACAAAGTAATTATTATAATTTGTTTTTGGAAGCAATTACTATTTGCCAAAAACATTTGATTTTATCGTTCAGTTATAAGTGCAGACTCTTTTGAATTTGAGTCAGTAAATTGCCATATTTTTTAATCTGCTAATCATTATGATTAAAACTATTATAGTGCTTCTATTGTCTATATATACGGATATTACTATTTTGATTTAATGGTTTTAGTATCAAAAATTTAACTAAATTATACGCTGATAAAGAGTAAAATTAATTACTCTGTTTTTGTGTTTTGGCTAGGTGAAGTTTAGATAAAATAGAGAACTAAATAAAAGTGGTCAATTTTATTGAATCATTATTTCTCAATAGTCAAAGGAAACTATGTTTGAATTTAATGCAGGTATTGTCGGAAAGGTTTCATGGTAAAGCAAAAAACTCAGTTTCAATGTCGCAGTTGTGGTGGAAGTTCACCTAAATGGCAGGGGCGTTGTCCTCATTGTGGCGAATGGAATACTCTGGAAGAAACAACAGTTTTATCTGCACCTTCTTCTGGCAGTCGTTTTCAATCATGGGCATCAAGTGAATCGGCGGTACAGTTACTGGCAGAAGTCAGTGCAGTTGAAATACAGAGAACGCCAACAGGAATGAGTGAGCTGGACAGAGTACTTGGAGGTGGTTTAGTAGACGGAGCTGTTATTTTGTTAGGCGGAGATCCGGGTATTGGAAAATCTACATTATTGCTGCAAACAATAGCCTTGATGGCCGAACAGGAATCCGTATTGTATGTTTCCGGAGAAGAGTCAGCTCAGCAGGTTGCTTTACGTGCCCAGCGTCTTGGTGTACGTGCGGACAAAGTTCATTTACTGGCAGAAATACGTGTAGAGGCAATCAGTGCAGTTATTGCACGCCAAAAACCCAGAGTGGTAGTAATCGATTCTATTCAGACCATGTATTCTGATGGTATTACTTCAGCCCCCGGTTCCGTGTCACAGGTTAGGGAATGTGCAGCACAATTAACCCGTCTGGCGAAGCAACAGGGTATCAGCATGCTGCTGGTTGGTCATGTAACTAAAGATGGCGCGATTGCCGGTCCCAGGGTGCTGGAGCATATGGTGGATACAGTATTGTATTTTGAAGGGGAAACTCATTCAAATTATCGTATGATTCGGGCTATTAAAAACCGTTTTGGTGCCGCTAATGAGTTGGGTGTTTTTGCAATGACAGAAAAAGGGCTGAAGGGGGTTTCCAATCCTTCAGCATTGTTTTTATCCAGTTATCGCGATGATGTTCCCGGCTCATGCGTTCTTGTTACTCAGGAAGGTTCACGCCCCTTACTGGTAGAAATTCAGGCGCTTGTTGATGATGCTCATGGTTTTGCTCCAAAACGATTAACTGTAGGGCTGGCTCAGGAGCGTCTGGCAATGTTGCTGGCTGTGCTGAACCGTCATGCCGGTATTGCCTGTTATGATCAGGATGTGTTTCTTAATGCTGTAGGTGGTGTGAAAATTACCGAACCGGCAGCAGATCTGGCTGTGATTCTGGCCATGCTTTCAAGCTATCGTAATCGACCATTACCGGAAAAGCTGATTGTATTCGGAGAAGTCGGGTTATCAGGTGAAATTCGTCCTGTTCCGCGCGGACAGGAACGTTTGCGAGAGGCAGAAAAACTTGGATTTACTCATGCCATAGTACCTGCAGCTAATTGTCCCAAACGGACGGCAGATTTTCCAAGGCTGACTATTATCGGGGTAAATTCGGTACAGGAAGGTGTAGATGCTACACGACGTGATTAATTTTATATTTGTCTTTAGCTAATTAAAAGAATAGGCTTTACTTTTGTAGGTGCTTTCGTACCGTCTAAGAAAAATCAAGGAGATAAAATATGTCACAGCCAATTAAACTAATTGCGATCATGGATTTGAAAGCAAATGCCTGGATAAATATTGCTGCTGCGGTTGAGCAATGTGTGGAATTGTCACGTAAAGAAAAAGGAAATGTGTTTTACACCGTTAATAAAGATTTAGATAAGGCTGATCGAATTATATTTATTGAATGCTGGGCTGATGATGCAGCAATTAATGAGCATGGTAATACTGTACATTTTCAAAACCTGATTAAAACAGTAGAACCATACTTGAAAGAACCAATGCAATTAATAAAATTAAGTGAAATTACTGCTTTTTAATTTTACTAAATATATTATCTCTGGTTCTCACAGACTATACAGGCTGAATTTTCAGTTTTGATAAACTGATTTTGGCCGGATAAATTGCTATTTCCAGACAGTAATTAATTTCAAATCTGGATTTAATTTTTGGTGACACAAGATGAAAACCGTTTATATCGAAGAACAAAAAGTTGCTTTAGGTAATATTTTTTGTATTGGAAGAAATTACACAGAGCATATTAAAGAATTACATAATGTAAAACCTGAAGAACCCGTGGTATTTATGAAGCCAACTTCTTCTCTGGCTCTGGAGTCTGATGATATTCAATTACCATCCTATAGCTCCGATGTACATCATGAATGTGAGTTGGTTATATATATGGCAGAAGATGCTTTCGATGTTCAGGAAAATGAGGCGTTAGATTATGTCGGTGGCTATGCTATTGGTCTGGATTTAACTGCGCGAGATGTACAGACAGAGTTAAAGAGTAAAGGTTTGCCATGGGAAAAAGCCAAAGGGTTTCCTACAGCAGCCTGTTTATCGCACTTTATTCCACCAGCTGAAATTGATGATATCCAGCAACAGGAATTTTTCTTAAAGGTAAATGGAGAGATACGCCAGCAGGGTTATACAAAAGATATGATGTTTACGTGCCGGCAAATTATCAGTTATCTGTCCGGGGTTTATGGTTTGCAGGCAGGTGATATTATTTACACCGGCACACCTGCCGGAGTTGCTGCGATTCAATCCGGTGATGAACTGGAATTAATCTGGCCGGATAAAATCAAAGCTACATTCCAAGTAGCTTAAGCTAGCTTTAGTTGAGCTGATTTTGCATTATTCAGGCGCAATTTTTCATTGCGCCTGAATGCTTTAAGTAAATAATTTTTTAAAATCAACAGATAAGTTTCTTGATAATATTGCTATATAGTAGTGTCTAACAGATACCGCACCCTTTATAATAACTTACTTTCAAAATTGAAATCTTTTTATGCCAAGCAAACCATTGTCGCTCAGACTACCCTTTTGGTTAATACTGTATTTCATCTTGTGGACGGTATTACCTTTTATGCTTTCCTCAAGTTATCCCTTAGATGTTCCTGAGGGTATTTACTGGGGACGTGAATGGCAATGGGGATATTATAAGCATCCGCCATTTTCAAGCTGGGTACTCTATTCTTTTTACTATACTTTTGGTCATATTGGTCCGTATATTTTAAGTCAATGTACAATAGCATTGTGTTTATGGCTGGCTTATTTGTTTGGCCGGCAACTAATGAGCAAAAGCCGGGCTTTTATCGGTGCATTGTTTTTGCTGGCAATATTTTATTACACGTGGCCTTCTCTTGAATTCAATCATAATATAGCGCAAATGCCAGTATGGCTGGGTTTAGTCTATATCTTTTATCTGGCTATTCGAGAAAATCGCTGGAAATACTGGTTATTGTATGGTTTGCTGGCTGGTATTGGCATGCTGGTAAAATATACCGTTGCCTTACTGTTATTAACTATGGTGTTATATTCATTGTGTACACCGAACCGACGGTTATGGCTGACACCAAAGCCGTGGCTGGCAATTCTGCTTGCTCTGATTGTGTTTGCTCCGAATATATACTGGCTGATAGAGCATAACTGGTTACCACTGACTTATGCTTCTGCACGCTCAGCTGAAGATGCAAACCGTAACGGGCATCTGGCGGCTCTGGGCTATTTCGGCACTCAGCTAATTAATCATTTACCTATTTTATTTATTTTGCTGTTTACCCGTACACGATTGAGTTTACGCCCGTCTGTTCAGGTATTGCGTCAGCGTGACTGGTATTTTCTTTTATGGATGGGATTAGTTCCTACGCTGATACTTGTATTTGCCGGACTGATTTTTGGACTAGGATTACGTGATATGTGGGGTATGCCGATGTGGGGCCTATCTGGACTCATAATCGTGTCTCTGATTCCCGAACCGGTATTTATATCTAAAGATAAATCTTTGCTGAAAGGTATAGCAGTCTGGGCGTTTATTGTTACCATATTGATGGCTGTTTATATAGGATTCGGAGCCAGAATCCGTCATAAACCTTCTCGGATGGACTGGCCTCAGGCTGCACTGGCCAAACAGGTTGATGATCAATGGCAGGAGTTATCTTCTTGTAAGCTTGATAGTGTGACTGGTTCAGACTGGGTAGTATTGCTGGTAGCTTCTTATTCAAAATTTGCTCCATCAGTCATGGTTTCCGGTAATTCCGCTTATTCTCCATGGATGAGCAGTAGTCGTTTACAGCAG
Organism: Snodgrassella sp. M0110; assembly: GCF_016101465.1. Lineage (NCBI taxonomy): Bacteria > Pseudomonadati > Pseudomonadota > Betaproteobacteria > Neisseriales > Neisseriaceae > Snodgrassella > Snodgrassella sp. M0110. The sequence goes on from NZ_JACFQM010000008.1 coordinate 64,215, forward strand.
CAGGGTACGCTGGCATTATGGCCTGCGGATGAACATCCTCAGACACCATGGTTAGAACCTTTAGCCCATCATTCTGAGCTGGTTGTAAAACAAGGTGAGTGGATAGTTCGATGGAATAAATTACCCGATCGAGAGCCTCTTAAGGTAGTCTGGCAGGCATACATACCGAAAAAATGTTTAAAACAACAATGATTTTTTATATTTATATAAAATTAAAAATGATTAATAATACATTTGGATTATCTCAGTTTGCTTTTAGGCTGAGAGGTAAATGATATGGATAAAGTTAGCACTGGTTTAAGTATTATTCTGCCGGTATATAATGATGCAGCAGCTATAAATCGCTTTTTGCCTGAACTGTTTGATTTTACCAGTCGGCAGCAACAGAACTGTGAAATTATTTTAGTAGATGATGGTAGTAAAGATCATCTGACTACATTATTTGAAACGTTTCGACAGCAATTACCAAGTAATACAGCATTGAGGCTGATACAATTTTCGCGTAATTTTGGTAAGGAAGCTGCACTTACGGCCGGATTAGCGCAATCTCAGGGCGAACTGGTTACCATGATGGATGCTGACGGGCAGCATCCGGTTTCAGTACTGGAACAAATGCTTGAATTAATTCAGACCAATAATGTGGATGTGGTGGCCGCCGTACAGGCTTCACGTGAACATGAAGGCTTATTAACCCGGATGCTGAAAAATGGCTTTTACCATTTTATGCAGGACACTCACCGGTATGAGCTGAAATCTAATGCAGGTGATTTCAGACTGATGAAACGCCGGGTTGTTGAAGCTTTACTCAAGCTACCTGAGCGGCAGCGTTTTATGAAAGGGTTGTACGCATGGGTAGGATTTTCTACCATTTATATACCTTTTCAGGCCTCTGAACGACAGGCAGGCAAGAGTAAGTTTAATTATTTCAGCCTGTTTGAGCTGGCTTTAATAGGCATTACTTCGTTTTCCCAGCGTCCATTACGCTGGATTTCCAGAATGGGAATGATTATTTCATTCCTTTCGATTGTCTATGGATTGTATATCGTTGCTGATACTCTTTTTTTTGGCAAAGACCTTGCTGGCTGGCCGACACTGGCAGCCGGAATTATGTTTTCTGCCGGGATTCAGCTCGTTTGTCTTGGTGTAATTGGCGAATATATCGGTCGTATTTATGAAGAAGTAAAACAGCGGCCGCTTTATCTGATAGACAAAGTGTGGGACAGTCGCGAAAAATAATGAAATCTGTTTCTGCACAAGGCATATGGTTTACTCTGGTAGGAGGAGCAGCCGCTGCTATGCATTTTTTATGTTTGGTGGTGTTAGTTCAATATGCTCACTTTTTACCTGTTTTGGCCAATCCTCTGGCTTTCCTTTGTGCTTTTGTTATCAGCTTTACCGGTCATTATTACCTTACATTCAGTTTGACGCAACATACATGGTTTCAGGCTCTTTGGCGCTGGTTATTCAGCTCTATAGCCGGTTTTATGATAAACCAGATTTTATTTATGGCAGGTATACACTGTTTTGGAAATCAGGCCTATTGGTGGTTATGGTTTATTGTTACGCTGATAGTGACAGTTTTATCTTTTATACTGGGTAAATTCTGGGCATTTAATGAAAAGGCACATAATGAAACCAGTAATGATTAACGTAGATGATCTGGGTTTATCTGCAGCTGTAAATGAAGCTGTGCTGCGTCTGTCTGAAATGGGACGTATACAGGCAAGCAGCTTTATGAGTCTGGGCAACATTGCTTCGGATGAGGTTGAAGAATTGAAAAAACAGCATATTGATATTGGATTGCATCTGGATTTTACCGGTTTTGCCGGGCTGGGTACGCTGAAACAGGTACTGTCTAAATCTTATCTGCATGTATGGCCAGAAAAAATTTTGCAGGATATTATTAATCGTCAGCTGGATGCTTTTGAAGATAAAATTAGTAGTATACCTGCTTTTATCGATGGTCATCAGCATGTACATCAGTTCCCGCAGATACGCTCTGTACTACTAAATATAATCTTGCAGCGTTATGGAAATACAATAGCAGTACGCAGCACAAAAACTTCTCAGAAAGATATCAAGGCAAAATTAATTCATACCCTTGGCGGTCACGCTCTCGACAGCGCTTTAAATGCAGCTAATATTAGGCACAATCATTTCTTTGCAGGTATCTATAACTTTAATGCCGATTTAAAAATTTTACAGCATAAATGGAACAACTGGCTTGGCATGTCTGCTGAACATCCATTGTTGATTATGTGCCATCCGGCAGTACCTTCAGAGCACTGGAATGATGAAATTAAAAATGCGCGTGAATACGAATGGCAATGGTTACAAAGTGAAGAATTTGCGCAATGCTGGCAGCAACATCATTGTTATGGCGTTAACTGGCATAATTTTAAACAATAGCTTTATTTTATACGCTAAAAAAGAGTAATACATAATAATGAACTTAATCACCAAGATTTACAGTATACTTGCATTTTTTAGCTGTAGTCATTAGAAAATCGGTCAGCACGTTTACGATTTATCAAGTACACTATCTGTATTGCATTACATCTGGATCATTGGAAATCAGATCGCAGCGAGTATTTAAGGATCGTTATGATCATATTTGAAAATATAAAAAAAACTTATATCAAAAATAAACAGCAGGTTCATGCCCTGAATGATATTAACCTTTCAGTTGATACGGGTGATATCTATGGGCTGATTGGGTGGAGTGGCGCAGGTAAAAGCAGTTTAATTCGTCTGGTTAACCAGCTTGAAAAACCAACATCCGGTACGGTTACTGTTGACGGTGTAGATTTAAACAAACTGGATACCAAGGCTCAGCGTGAGCATAAGAAAAAAATCGGCATGATTTTTCAGCATTTTAATTTACTGGAATCTAAAACGGTTGCTCAGAATATTGCAATTCCATTAGTTTTACAGGGATTAAAACGTGATGAGATAGACCGCAGAGTCGATGCTATGTTGTCGTATGTTGATCTGGCTGGTAAAAAGCAAAGTTATCCAAGCCAGTTATCCGGTGGTCAAAAACAGCGTGTCGGGATTGCCCGTGCTCTGATTACAGAACCAACAATATTATTATGTGATGAGGCTACTTCCGCATTAGACCCTCAGACTACTTTATCTATTCTGAAACTATTAAAACAAATTAATAGCGAACGCAATATCACTATTTTACTGGTTACTCATGAAATGGAAGTGATTAGCTCCATTTGTAATAAAGTAGCGGTGATGGAAAAGGGGCAGGTAATTGAGAAAGGAACTGTACTTGATATTTTTTCCGCCCCTCAGCAAGAGACAACGAAAAAATTTGTCAGCACAGTAATCAATGCAAAAATACCCGAAGCAGTGTTGGATAGTCTGGTTGAACAGGAAAATATATTCAGGTTGGAATTTTTAGGTAATTCAGCTAGAGAACCAGTAGTTAATGAGCTTATTTTAAAACAACTGGTGGAAATTAACATACTTTTTGCCAATATGCGCGAAATAGGCGGAGTAGTGCTGGGAAGTATGTTTATCCAGATGAATGGTATTGAGACAGATGTAGAAAAAGCGTTGACATTTTTGCAGGACAGAGGCGTTCGAGTGGAAAGAGGTGGTGTATGAATCAGTGGTTTGATACCTCATTAACTGCTGACCAGTTTGGTACGGCAATATTGCAAACTTTCAATATGGTCAGTATCTCATTTGTTCTGGGATCGATACTCGGAACAGCCTTAGGTGTACTGTTATTGCTTACCCGACAGGGAGGAGTATGGCCAAAGCCGATACTGTATAATTTGCTAAATATTATTATTAATATTGTTCGTTCATTACCCTTTATCATTTTGCTGATTTGTGTGTTACCAATAGCCAGTCTTGCTATCCATACATCTATTGGTACCAAGGCAATGATCATTCCGTTGATTATTTTTGTTTCCCCTTATATTGCTCGGTTAATTGAAAATTCCTTATTAAGCGTACCGGCAGGTATTATCGAAGCAGCTCAATCAATGGGAGCAACCAATTTTCAGATTATTCGCTATTTTATTTTACCTGAAGCTATGCCCTCTATTTGGCTGGCCTTAACTACAGCACTTATCGGTTTAATTGATGCTACAGCCATGTCTGGTACAGTTGGTGGCGGAGGTATCGGTGATTTAGCTGTTAATTACGGATACCAGCGATTTGATTATGTAATTATGATTGTTACAGTTGTCGTTCTGGTATTAATTGTACAAATTATTCAGACCATGGGTAACTGGCTTGCAGCTAAGACTAAAAAAAATTAACTTTCTATTTATTTAAAACGGCTTATTTTAAGCCGTTTTTAATGTCTGCATGTATATAAATTTCTTATCTTTGGTTATAAGCAGTCAGTCTTTTAATATTCATATGCAATGATTAGACTACCCAGCTATATTATATTTTTTCCATAAGCCAATTAATCTTTAATTCACATAAATAAAACGTACTTGCTGTTATGTGAATTAAAAATATGAAATTGACTATCATCGGAGCCAATAGCATGAAGTTTTTTAAGCAAATTATTATTTTAATTACTGCCTGTCTGGTACTGGGAGCCTGTCAGCAGGATAAAACCAGTAATAAACAGATTATTGTCGGCACTTCACCCGGCCCCTATAGCCAGCTTTTTCTTGATGCAGTAAAACCTATTCTGGAAAAACAGGGATATCAAATTAAACAAGTTGATTTTTCTGATTTAATGCAGGCTGATATCGCTTTACAGCAAGGCAGTATTGACGTAAATGTTGATCAGCATACTGCCTATATGGATGCATTTAATCAGAATAAAAAAGCCAATCTGGTTGCTTTAACTCATATTCCTACTGTGCCAACAGCAATTTACTCTAAGCGCCATACAAACTTGCAGGCTATAAAAAAAGGGAGTGCTATTGCAGTTCCAAACGATCCGGCAAATGCGGCACGCGCCTATCGTCTGCTGGCAAAAGCTGGCTGGATTACCCTTAAGCCTTCAACTAATCCGGGAATGATATCTAAAAATGATATTAAGTCAAATCCTTATGAATTGAATATCACTGAGCTGGATCCGGGCAATATTCCGCGTACTTTATCAGATTTTGATTATTCAGTTATACCCGGAAGCAGGGCATATGCTGCCAAAATTAATCCTGATCTTGCTTTGTTACAGGAAGATATTATTCCTTCATTTGAATTAGTTGTGGCTGTAAGAGCAGATAATGCTCCAAAAGAATGGGCACAGGCTGTGAAATCAGCTTATAGCTCAGCAGAGTTCAAACAGTATATGCACACACACAATACCAAAAATTACTGGTATGTGCCGAAAGAAAATAACTGAGATAGATGTACAGTTATAAAAAAACTGCCTTTAGACAAAAGGCAGTTTTAATTATGTGCCGTGAATTATAGCTTATGCTGCAAAGCGTTTTTCTACTTCATTCCAGTTAACGATTTCCCAGAAATTACTTAAGTAATTCGGACGGCTGTTGCGATAGTCAATATAATATGCATGTTCCCAGACATCGCATGTCAGCAAAGGAGTGTTGTCAGTGGTCAGAGGTGTGGCTGCATTACTTGTAGAAACCAGATCAAGATTACCGTCCGGTGTTTTTACCAGCCAGGCCCAGCCTGAACCAAAAGTACCTGCAGCAACTTTGTCGAATGCTTCTTTAAAAGCATTAAAACTTCCCCATTTAGCATTGATTGCATTTGCTAAAGCACTATTTTCTGTTAATGCAGCGCCTTTTGGCGTAAAGCCAAACCAGTAAAAAGTGTGGTTCCATGTTTGAGCTGCATTATTAAATAACCCGCCCGAAGATTTTTTGATAATTTCTTCCAATGGCATATTCTCAAACTCTGTTCCCTTAATTTGGTTATTCATATTGGTAATATAGGTCTGATGATGTTTACCATAATGATATTCCATGGTTTCTTTTGAAATATGTGGTGCTAATGCATCAAGAGCATAAGGCAGTTCTGGTAATTTGTGTTCCATGGTTGTGATTCCTTCTGATAGAGTGGGTGTTGCTTATTTTACTGTGAGCTCATTTTTAGTTAAATGGGATATATTTTTAAAATATAACCATTTTAACCCATTTTAAACCATCATGTGGTTTGTTAATATTGTAATACACTGCTATCAATGCCTGCAAATAAGCAGATAAGCAGGAGCTTAATGGTAAAATAAATAAAGTAGTGATTAAAGTTAAAAGACATGGAAGAAATTGATATCAGTATTGATGAAACAAATCAATTAGCAGTACCACCGCATTCTATGGAAGCTGAACAGTCGGTTTTAGGTGGTCTGATGCTTGAAAACAGTGCTTGGGACAGAATTGCAGACTTAATAGATGAAGACGACTTTTACCGTCATGAACATCGCCTGATATTCAGAGCAATTAAGGCTCTAGTAGAATTGTCACGTCCGGCAGATGTGATAACTGTACAGGAAGAATTGCAAAAAAAGGAAGAGCTTGATCCGGCAGGGGGGTTGGAATATTTGATAACACTGGCACAAAATACGCCATCAGCAGCAAATATTCGAAGGTATGGTGAAATTGTCCGTGAACGCTCTATAATGCGTCAGTTGGCACAAGTGGGAACACAAATTGCCCGCTTAGCTTATAGCCCGCAGGGAAAAGATGCAGCTCAAATGCTGGATGAAGCCGAAAACAGTGTTTTTCAGATTGCTGAATCAACTGCACGATCAAAACAGGGCTTCCTGACTATGCCTGTATTGTTAAAAGAGGTTGTAGCTCGAATTGATTACCTGTATTCTCGTGATAATAAAAACGATGTGACTGGTGTTTCAACTGGCTTTATTGATTTGGATAAAATGACATCAGGTCTGCAACCGGGAGATCTGATTATTGTTGCAGGTCGTCCGTCAATGGGTAAAACGGCTTTTTCACTGAATATTGCTGAACATGTCGCTATTGCAGAAAAATTACCGGTAGCTATTTTTTCAATGGAAATGGGTGGTGCACAATTGGTTTTGCGTATGTTAGGTTCTGTAGGCCGTGTTGATCAAAGTGTTCTGAAAACAGGTCAGTTACAGGATGAGCACTGGGGTAAACTCAACGATGCAGTAGTTAAACTCACCGATTCGCCAATGTTTATTGATGAAACCCCCGGCTTAACTGCTCTGGAAGTGCGTGCACGAGCACGCAGACTGGCGCGACAACAAGGTGGTAAACTAGGACTGATTGTGCTTGATTATCTGCAATTAATGTCTGGGTCTGGCCGCTCAGACAACCGTGCTTCTGAGCTGGGTGAAATTTCACGTTCTTTAAAATCACTGGCTAAAGAACTTCAGGTGCCTATTATTGCATTGTCACAATTGTCCCGTACAGTAGAGCAGCGAACAGATAAGCGACCTATGATGTCGGATTTGCGAGAATCAGGAGCCATCGAACAGGATGCAGATTTAATTATGTTTATGTATCGTGATGAGTATTATCATCCTGACAGTCAGTTTAAAGGTCTGGCAGAATGTATTATCGGTAAACATCGTAATGGTCCAACAGGAAAAGTTCACCTTACTTTTCAGGGGCAGTTTACAAAATTTGATAATGCAGCTATGCCTGAAGGCTATTTTGATGATTAGGCACTTTCCAAAATTATGTGAAATGATGTAAAATTAGCTTAAAATAAATTTATTTTATATTGTATATGGCACTTTATAGGGCGATCTTATGGTCTCATCAAAACCTGTTAATGCTGGTTTTACTTTAATTGAAGCGTTAATTGTTTTAGCAATTACAGCAATTCTGGCTGCAATTGCTTTTCCTCAAATGCAAAGAATGATTGCTACGCAGCGTGCCTATAATCGTGCAGATCAAATTTTATCTTTATTTCAGTTTGCGCGCGCAGAAGCAATCCGGACAAATCAGCCAGTATTAATTTGCCCGACTAAAATCAAACAAAATGCAGCTACTTCTAATGGTTGTGAAAATTTTAGTAATTATAATAACGGTGCCGGGTGGCAGGGATTTATGGCATTTAATGATAAGAATATGGATGGCAGTTATACACAAAATATAGATTCAATGATACGGGTTGTTGCTGTAAATCAGAACAATGATAATAAACTAAATATAAATACAGGATTTTGCAATTCTAATCAAAATGCATGTAATTCTATTACCGGAAGTGGCGTTTTAGGCTTTATGCCAAACGGTCAGTTTGGTATCGGTAACGGAGCAAATAAAAGTAACTGGAACATTGGTCAGTCCAATGTGGTTGTTGAAATCACCGATATACAATATGCTAGTATTAGTAGACGTATTGTTGTTACACCTAGTGGCAAACCTATAGCATGTTATGGCAAAAATGGTACAAATATCCGAGAATGTAGTTTAGCGCTGCCTTAACCAAAATAATGGAATATAAATATGTCTCAATTAGAAATTAAAAAATCTAAACATAATTTATACAATTATAAATTACAACAAGGTACAACTATAGTTGAAGCAGTAGTTGCGATTTTTGTGCTTTCTTTTGGCGTACTTGTGTTAATGCTCGCTCAGATCAATGCAGTGAATACATCAATAAATGCGGCAAATCAAGGTGAGGTAACAAGAGCGGTACAAAATCTTGTAGAAGAAATGCGTTCTCAACCGAAATTAGTAATTAACGAAAAATTGGATGCTAATTCGACTAAAATACAGTTTATTGGTAAAGATTATTCTGAATATGCCACCACTGATATAAATACCTGTTCTGCTAGATTGAATGTGCATTTGATAAATACAACCTTAAATAGTTGTGTGATTAATGCCAATGGAAATGTTAGGGTTAGTTGGGGAGGGCAATCTTTAGGCAATAACGATACAACTGATGAATTTTCATATAGTTTGACAGCAGGCCAATCATGAAAAAAAATGCTCATATTCAAATTAATTTATTTAATTATCGAAATAATTTGAATTCATTACAGCTTTTTAAAAAGCAATCCGGATTTAGTTTGATTGAATTAATGGTGGCCTCAATCATTAGTATCATTGTATTACTGGCTGCAAGTTCAACCTTTTTTAGCACATATAGATTGAAAGAACAGGTAAAAAGTAGAGTTGAATATGAGCAGGATGTAAGAAATGCTGCGAACTTGCTAAGAAGTGATGCCAGGCAGTTAGGTAATTTTAGTTGTATGCAACCGCCTACAGCAGATGATTTAAGTAATATTTTTGATGCCACTTTTTCTCCTACACCTGCGAATGGGAGCCAGTATTTATCCACAATTTTTAATGGTGATATTGGAGTAACTCAGGCTAGTGGAAGTCAATCACTGATCATAACTTATATTAATGAAGATTATGCAAATGGATTGGTTGCAACTGATTGTGGTAAAGATATCCCTGATTTGGCAAACCATATAAATGCAGCGGTATATTTGGTTGGTACAACAAATGACGGTGATCAAGCCCCGGGGCTTTACCGGGTAAACTACAGTAACGGTGTATGGACATCTCCTCAGTTGATTATAAGTAATGTATCAGATATACAATATAGTTTTGAATATGACGGACATCAGGATGCAGATTGTCCTCAAACAGCATCAGACATTGTTGAACCTAACAATGTTTCCAGCCAGGCTGTAAATACCGCTAACTATGAAAAACCTCCAGTATTAATAACAGCAACACTGACTATTAATCCTGCTCAGGCAAACAATCAAAGTGTGAATTATGTAATCAATGCAATGGTAAGACAGGGCGAAGTTTGTATTAATAATCAGGCAACTCAGGCATCTCAACCCTGATTAAGTATTCAAATATTTAAATAGTTATGGAATATGACTGCATATATGAAATCATATAATAGAATACAGAAGAAACAATCTGGTTTTGCACTGTTTTTAGTGCTGATTATGATGATTGTCATTGCTTTTTTGGTTGTTGCGACAATACAAAGCACATCTATGGATACCCGTACTAGTGCCAATGACAGTGATCATCAGTTTGCTCTTCAAAATGCTCAAACAGGCATTATTGCAGCTGAAGAATTTATTGGCACCTGGCCGGCTCAAAATCAAAAGAAACATTTTACTTGTGAATGTAAAGACGGTCTGTGTGCTGCTAATAATATAAAGCCAGCAATAGCTAATAGTAAGCTGGCTACTGTAGAAAATTGTGGTGATTTGCAGGAAGTCTGGAAACGACAAAATGTGTTTGATGATTCGGCTAAAGATCCTTCTATTGTTTACCCTACTCAATCCGAATCTGCATCAAGTGTTAAGAGTGAAGTAAAATACAGATATGTTATAGAATATTTAGGCCCTGATAAAGCTGCTGGGGCTGGGATATATTTATTTAGGATCACAGCAAAAGGGTGGGGACGCAATGCATCAACTACAAGTATGGTTGAAGAAAATGTGCAGGCAGCCCTGTATGACAATTAATTTTCCAAATAATTATTAAAGATATTCTAAATGAATAAAAAATTATTAATTCAAGGTTTTTCGTTGTTAGAAATGATGGTAGTAGTAGTTATTATAGGAATATTATCAGCTATTGCGATACCTATTTATACTAATCATATTGAAAAAGCAAATATAACAGATGCCAGTACAGCATTAATTAATATCAATCAAAAGATTGCAGAAAGAAAATTAGAGTTGTTGAATGGTAATCTAGTAGAAGGTGATATAACTACTATCATTAGTAAACATGCAAATGATAATAGTAATGTCAGTGAAAAATATACTATTAGTGCAAAATGTGATGATGAAGATGATAGTTGTCTGAATTATCGGATATTTGCGGAGCCCCAAAGCGGTAAGGGACTGAAAAAATCAGTCTGGTTAGGAAGCAGTGCCGGATTATATATTTGTGATCTGACTAGTATTGAAAACATTAAAAATGCATCAGAAAATGAAAAGTGTGCTAAACAATAAAACTCTATATTGATCAGGTAATAAAAAATTTGCCAATACAGTTCTACTCAAAAGTAATTGTATTGGCGATCTGAAAAATATATATAATGTTTAGCGCAAACAATTATTAATCCAGCTTTGACGTTGCTGATAATTTAGAACCTGTAAAAATTCATACTGTACTTTTAATTCATCTATATCTTGCTGGATCCGCGGCATATAATAATTTAAAACATAACGTTTAGCTTCAGTTTCATCAAATTTCGGCTTAATCAAAATCTGAGTTAATTGTTCTCTTTTACGTTTACTATTCGCAGTATGCTGTAAATTAGTATCTTGGTTTCTTTTATACTGCATTCTAATCAGCCTGAGCCGAGCTTTTTGCATTTGAGTTAATTCAAGCTTACGTAAATCACAATTAATTTGGCCAGCAGCAAAAGTGGAGAAAGTAAATGTCAATATGACAAAACCGGCACAATAGCGGGCTATTTTTTGCCAGCTTGAAAACATCATTTTGTTCTCCCTTTGATTTTCATCAGTTATTATGAGTATACTTCAATAGCGGTCAAGCACATATAATGGTAGTAAACTTGCGTAAATAATATAATTCATTATAGATAATTTTTAATATGAATAAATTAACAAAACCGGATTTTTATATTGCCCCTAGTATCTTATCTGCAGATCTTGCCTGTCTTGGCAATGAAATTGCTTCTGTAATTAATAGCGGGGCGGACTGGATTCATTTTGATGTTATGGATAATCATTATGTGCCAAATCTTACGTTCGGTCCTATGGTTTGTCAGGCAATAAAACCATATGCTTCTGTTCCCATCGATGTACATTTAATGGTAGAACCAGTTGATGAGATGATTAATGCTTTTGCAAAAGCCGGTGCGGATATTATTACTTTTCATCCCGAAGCAAGTAAGCATGTAGATAGAAGCTTAAATCTAATAAAGACAGCCGGATGTCAGGCAGGGGTTGTATTAAATCCGGCTACACCAATAAGTGTATTGGAAGAAGTATTAGATAAAGTAGATGTCATATTACTGATGTCGGTTAATCCTGGTTTTGGGGGGCAGAGCTTTATTCCTTCCACGCTGAAAAAAATTCGTAAGGTTAGGGCAGTAATTGATGAATATACTCGTGAAAGTAAAAGATTTATCCGGTTAGAAGTGGATGGTGGAATAAAAATTGATAATATTGCTCAGATAGCAGCAGCAGGAGCAGACACATTTGTTGCAGGTTCTGCAATTTTTGGTCATAACGACTATTCTAAGCAAATTTCTGCTATGCGTGCACAATTAGCTGAAATAAAATAAATTATTTATTTGACATTTAATTAATATATTAATATTTTGATATATTCTGTCATAAAAATATAGTTTATATTGTTAATTTTTAAAAAGGTAGCCTGATAAATTTCAGACTACCTTTTATTATTAATCCTGGTATGTCAAATTGAGTATTCCATTAATGAGCTTCATCCCAGTTATGCCCATATCCGACATCAGCAATTAATGGAACTTTTAATTTAGCCGCATTTGCCATTAATTGAGGCAAATGTGTTTGTACAGATGACAACTCATATTCAGGTACCTGTAATACAAGCTCATCATGTACCTGCATAATCAGTTTAGATTGCATTTTTTCCTGATTAAGCCATTTATATACAGCAATCATGGCTCGTTTAATTAAATCAGATGCCGTCCCTTGCATCGGTGCATTTATCGCAGCTCTGAATGCTCCGGCGCGTTCGTTAGCATTTGTGCTTTTTAAACCAGGCAGATACAGACGACGTCCGAATAAGGTTTCTACATACCCATGCTGTAATGCTTGTTCTTTAGTTTTTTCCATATATTCGTGTACACCCGGATATCTGTTAAAGTAACGTGATATAAAGTGTTGTGCAGCCTGCAATTCAATTCCTAACGATTTGGCCAGACCATATTCACTCATACCATAGATTAAACCAAAATTAATGGTTTTAGCATAACGACGTTGTTCTGCGGTTATTTGTTCTTGATTTGTCGCAAAAATTTCTGCTGCGGTACGCTTATGAATGTCCTCATCATGCTGAAAGGCATCAATTAAGGTAGAATCATTAGAAAGATGAGCCATAATCCTTAGCTCAATCTGAGAATAATCCGCAGAAACAATAAACTGATCGGGTGGAGCGATAAAACTTTTACGAATACGCCGTCCTTCTTCAGTACGTACCGGAATATTCTGTAAATTTGGATTATTACTGGCCAGACGACCTGTAATAGCGACAGCCTGAGCATAGGTAGTATGTACACGACCGGTATTCGGATTAATTAGTTGCGGTAATTTATCTGTATAAGTGGATTTTAATTTAGCCAGACTACGTGTTTGTAAAATAAGCTTGGGTAGGGGATAATCTGCTGCAAGCTTTTCCAGCACAGTTTCATTGGTAGAAATACCTCCGGATGAAGTTTTTTTCAGGCCGGAAGTAGGGATTCCCATTTTTTCAAACAGAATAGACTGAAGCTGTTTGGGTGAGTTTAAATTAAAAGGCTGTCCTGCCAGTTGATATGCCTGTTCTTCGAGTCGAACCAATTCAGTACCAAGCTCATGGCTTTGCTGAGCCAGTTCCTGACGATCTATTAGTACTCCGGTGCGCTCCATGTTATAAAGTACGTTCTCTACAGGGATTTCGAGATTACGATATAACTCAAGTTGCGCTGTATCCATCTGTTTTTTTAGTAAAAATTCAAGGCGAAAACAAACATCTGCATCTTCTGCTGCGTAATTAACGGCATCTTCAAGCGCGACATCAGCAAAACTGATTTGTTTTGCGCCTTTGCCACATAGATCTTCATAATGAATAGTTTGCCAGTTCAGATGTCGAAGTGCCAATTCATCAAGACCATGGCCTAAATGGCTTTCAATTATATAAGAAGCCAGCATTGAGTCGCCGGTAATTCCCTGTAAGTTAATCTTATAGTTAGCCAGAACATGTTGATCATATTTAATATTTTGACCAATTTTTTCGGGTATATCTGCTTCCAGATAAGGTTTCAGGGTAGCAAGCACGGTTTCAATAGCTAATTGTTCACTGATTACTGCCGGGCTGTGTCCGACAGGTATATAAAATGCTGTTCCTGGTTCTAAAGCAATACTGATACCGACAAGATGCGCATTCATCGCATCCAGGCTATCTGTTTCTGTATCCAGAGCAATAACTTTAGCGTTGTCTAATTGTTGTTGTAATTTATTTAATTGTTCAATTGTGGTAATAGCTGAATAGTTCTTGGGTATATTTCTGATTTGTTCAGTTTCTGCTGTATTTTCTATAATTTTAGTATCAGTACTATCATCGGTTTCAATATCACTAAATAGATCATTAGCAGGCTGAGAAGTTTCATTCATATTCTCATGACAATGATTTTGTGCTTCTTTTAACCAGCTTTTGAAACCAAGTTGCTTGAATTGTGAAATTAATTCTGCCCAATTCGGAGTTTTTCGCTGTAAATCTTCAATTCCGTGCGGTAGCTCATGATGTAAATCTACATCAGTTTTAATAGTAATTAATTGATAGGATAGGGGCAATTTTGATAATGCAATTCTGAGATTTTCACCAACTTTACCTTTAATTTCATTAGCATGTTCAATTATATTTTGTAATGAATCATATTCCTGCAACCATTTAACCGCTGTTTTAGGACCGCATTTTTCTACACCGGGTACATTATCAACTTTATCACCAATCAGACTAAGATAGTCTATTATCTGGTGCGGTTTTACGCCAAATTTATTAAATACACCTTCAATATCAAGCTTTTCATTGTTCATGGTATTGACAAGCGTAATTTGATTGTTAACCAGCTGAGCCATGTCTTTATCACCAGTAGAAATAATAACCTTATAGCCGGCTTGTTCTGCTGAATAAGCTAATGTACCAATTACATCATCAGCTTCAACACCTTTGACAGATAAAACCGGCCAGCCCATTAATTTCACTAATTCTGGTAACGCTTCAGCTTGTGGTCTAAGATCTTCTGGCATAGGCGGGCGATTAGCTTTATATTCAGGATAAAGCTGATGGCGAAAATTTTCACCTTTAGCATCAAATATACAACATGCATAATCATGCGGTGTATCTAAACGCAAACGCCGCAGCATATTTAGTACACCATATAATGCACCTGTAGGCATACCTGTTGGGCTGGTTAATGGCGCAAGAGCATGAAATGCCCGATATAAATATGATGAACCATCTACCAGTAATAGTTTTTTTTGCATAATTATTCCAGAAATATCTGTTCTTACTTACACATTCATTATTAGAAGCAAGAAAGAGATGTTAGATATAAAGCCTCAATAAATTTGTATTTTACGATAAAAAATATCATCAGTAATTTAAAACTATGATTGAATTGGCCAAGTATTATTGAAAATAGCTTTGAATAGATTTAATTTCGCAAACTATGTAATTTAGTTAAGTGTTGCTTACTATAAATACAAAATATTAAATATTATTCTTAAAAAAGTGTTGCGCTGTAGTTTTTATGTGTTTAGTTGCTTTTATTTTTTGTTGGTTAGCCTGGAATCAGAAAGTGTTGAACAAATTGCAAATAAAATTGTTTTTGGTGCTAACATATTAATTCTTGAGAAACGAGATTTTAGATGCATGTTGAATTAGTTTTTCAATGCCAGAATCATGTTTACAGATAATTGTTTTTTTGTAATTATTTGCTTCTATTCTTAATTTATAGTAAAATAGAGAAATAATATATAAGCAATTTTTAAATACTTTATATAAATTTATAATAAAATGATAATGCGAGAAATAATTGGATATTATGTCTGGGCTATTTCAGATAATAATTTTATAATGAATTAGGTTTTAATTAAATTATGATTAAAAAAGAAATTTTTCCTCTGATGATAAGCTAATTTGTATTGGCTCAGATTAGGGATAGTCCCTCGTGACCAAGTGCCTTCTGACAGATAGTTTTGTGCCAATAGCAGACGTTTAAGGTTCCCAAGTAGTTTTTAGTTTTGGTTATGGCGGATGATTTAGCATTGATAGAAATAACCAAAAATAGCTTAATATCTACGATTGCTCCTATTTTTAATCTATGTTATAATAAAATGAAAATATATAAGCAATTTTTAAAATATTTTATATAAATTTATAATATAATGATAATGCGAGAAATAATTGGATATTATATCTGGGCTATTAGCAGATAATAATTTTATAATGGATTAGATTTTAATTGAATTGTGATTAAAAAAGAAAATTTTCCTCTGATGATAAGCTAATTTGTTTTAGCTCAGATTTGAGATGGTTCTTGTGACTAGGTGTCTTCTGACAGATAGCTATGTGCCAATGCAGACGTTTAAGGTTTCCAAATAATTTTCAGTTTTAGTTATGGCTGATGATTTAGCATTGATAGAAATAGCCAAAAATAGCTTAATATCTACTTCAGCAACATTTATGCACGCAGCCTCACTAAAAAATAATGGCAGTAATAACAAATCTATCCTCCCTTTATCCAAAAACTCTTGTTTTAACAAAAATTAATCATTTACTAAGTTCGATTTAATAGCTGGTTGGTATTTAAACAGCTTTAGTAAATACATGTTATCTCCGAAATTATCATTCTAATTAAAGCATCAGTTGATCTTTCAGATCAGGTAGTTGCACTCATTTCATACAACCGCTTGCTTAGCTTAACCATTAAATAAAACAAGCGATTAGCAAGTAATTTATAACATTAAAAAGGGAATATTTATGTTAAAAACCGATATTAATTTATTAACAAAATTCTGTCGAAAGCTTTTGTTTTCGTCACTTATTTTATCATCCCCCCTGGCATTAGCAGAAGATTTTACCATTGAGCGTTTAAGCTTATTTGTTTCAGATGGGGCAAACGTTTATGAAAACAGACCTCTTAATACTGCTATCAATACACTACCTTCGAATATCAGTGTAGATTTTCAAACAAAAACAGATGCCAATGGCGATACTGTTTGGCAATGGAACTTAAAGAACAAGTCTAAAGTTAACTATAACAACTTGCGTATAACAGGGTTAATTGATGTCGATCTTGATGCCCCTGGTAATACTTTTTTTAATGAGTATGGCTCATTATTGTCACTCAGCGCTCCAAGTGGTTATATTGCTCCCGATAAATGGGAAATCAGTGAGCCTGGCTATTTAAAAGGTGATCTTATCACACGAGCCAGTCATGGTTCTTTAAAAAATATTTCAGTTTATAACGATGTCAGTACAACAGATGACCCTGCCATGGCACTATCAATTGATATTGGCAATTTAAGAGCTGGCCAGGAAATTATTGCGGTTGCCACATTGGCAGGAAACTCAACTATCGGTTTGACCCAGCGAGACAGCATAACATCACCTAAAACATTTTTTAACTTCTATGCAAAAAAAGGATATTTTGATAGAGCTTATCCTGATATGGTGCAAGGCGGTTTACTAACAACAGGTTCAGCCATTAAAGAAGGTAATGTCTGGGTATGGGGATTCAGAGGCTCATCCCAACAAGGCAATGGAACGAAGGTTGTATCTAGCAATAAAGATCCGGCCAAAGTAAATAGCCTAACGAACATTATTGGTCTAACAGGAGGTGCTTATCACCTAATTGCTTTAGATAATGAAGGAAATGTCTATGGCTGGGGACAAAGCGGTTATGGAGAGACGGGTTGTAAACCAACAAAATCAATTTATGTTTCTACCCCTTGTAAGGTATTGAAAAATGCAGTGCAAATTGGAGCTGGTGAGTATTTTTCAGTTGCATTAGATGCTGATGGAAAAGTTTGGACATGGGGACATAACTTATATGGGCAGCTTGGTAATAATGGAAAGAAAAATAGTCAGATACCTATTGCTGTTGACTTAAAGGGTGAAAAAGCACGTTTAATTGGTGGGGCTTATGAAGGCGCTTTTGCAGTGACTGAAGAGGGCCATGTCTGGGCATGGGGTGACAATGAAGCCAGCGGGTTAGGTTTTCAAGGTTCTAATTACGGGGTTCAAAAAATAATTCGCACTCCCACGCGTGTGCCTAATTTAGATCAATATGCTGATCGTATGACCTATATCGCCGGTGGCAATGGCTGGGGTGAAGCCTTACTGGATGATGGTACGGTGATTGGTTGGGGGTTACATGCTGCACTCGGACAAGGAACGACTAAAACCAATATTAGCTCACCAGAACCTGTTGTTGTCATGAAAAATGTCGCTCAACTCTATGCGCGTTATGTGGGTTCTATCGCATTAACCGAGGATGGAAAAATCTATACATGGGGTCAAACGGGTGGCAGTGCTTTCCCAATGATTTACGGAGCATCTCCCACCTTACGCACACCACATGCTAATGATCCTGTTGTTTCTGTGGGTGGGGGTAAAGAACATGTGTTCTATCAAACCGAAAGTGGCGCCATATATGGCGTTGGCTATAACGATCTCCATAAAATCGATCAAACCAAATGCTGTGCGTCTAGTATTGATTGGCCGGGTAAAGGCGTAACAATTGGAAATACACGATGAGAGCGTATTCAATCCTATTAATAATTATAAGCGATACACCTCATTTACTGATTAACAAATTAATAAGGAATTTATTATGAAACGAACCAATGAACCTGATAAATATAGGAAAAAAATCAAGCGAAATTTATTAGCTAGCTCAATTGCTTTAGCATTAGTTTCAAGTAATAGCTGGGCTATTTTTCAGAACGGCGATTTTGAGAATGGAGATTTTAGCCATTGGGAGAAAGAGCACGGACTAAACTATAGACTTAAGGGAAATCCTCCATTCACAGCTGACAGCGTTCAAATATCAAATGGTGGAAGTTTTATTTTGAATGTTGTAAGCAACAGCTTTGATCCTAGAGCACCTCATCTAGTTTTACCGAGACAAGGTAACTTTACGGCAAAGCTTAATGATGAGATAGGTGGTAGACATATAAATCAGATATCTCAGAAAGATGTTATCACTGAAGATGACCGTGACCCATCTGATGGAAAACTACACATACGTTTCACTTATGCGGCGGTATTAAACGATCCAAATCATGCCTCCTATCAACAACCTTACTTTCATGTACAGTTGAAAGATTTAACGACAGCAGAAATATTATATGATGATATAGCTTATTCTAACCAACCTGGAAGATTATTTTACACCACTAACTTTAATGGAACTTGGAGATCAACGCCCTTTATTGATGTAGATATGATCGTTCCTGATTCATTAATTGGTCATGAGTTGGAAGTTCGGGCACTAGCTGCTGACTGCTCACAAAATGCACATGGAGGTTACGTTTATGTTGATGCCTTTGGTGCCAATAAAATCAAGCCTCAACAGGGTTGTTTAAATAATGTAAAAGCGCGTGCTAAACCAGGGCAAGTGCAAGTGACTTGGGCAGATAATGGTGCGGATGCCTACCGTATTTATCGCTCTGAAAAATTAGAAGGACCTTATATTAGTTTAGGCGAAACAACCTCAAACTACTCCACATGGCTTGATAAAACGGTCGAAGAGGGGAAGGAGTATTTTTACAATGTACGCCCACTTGACTCAGAAGGTTTAGAATCCTGTGCATCTGGTTCAGTTGTCTCAGTTGTTCCATCACCTATCGAGGCTGGAGAAGTAGCCAATAGACCACCTTATTTTGTCAGTGAGCCTAAAATAGGTGGTGATATTAAAACAGATTATCATTATCAGGCAGAAGCCTTAGATGCTGATGGTGATGATTTAACCTATAGTCTTTTAGCCGGCCCTGTTGGTATGATAATCGATAGTCAAACAGGTCTAATCACATGGAAGCCCGATACAATTGGTTTTTATGAGGTCAATATTCAAGTTATCGATGGTAATGGTGGTAAAGCAACACAGTCTTATAATATTGAAGTTATTGATGATAATTTACCCCCTCAAATTACCAATCAAATCCCCACCCGTATTCCTTCTGGTAAGTACTTTAGCCATCAAGTAGAAGCTGTTGATCCTGAAGGTCAGAAAATATCTTACAGTCTTGCTAGCCAGGCATCAGGCATGACTATGAATACAAATGGTTTGATCAGTTGGATTAACCCTCAGCCAGGTCGCTATCCTATAACTGTAGTTGTGACAGATCCTTATGGGGCTAGAGACCAACAATCTGTTGTCTTAGCTGTTAGTGGTAAACCCTCCTTTACAAGTACTCCAATTATCAATGGTACAGTTAATCAGCCCTATACTTATTTTGCACAAGCAAAAGACAGTGGTGGAGATACTATTACTTATAATCTTAGTCAAGCACCACAGGGAATGACTATCAACACTCAAACGGGTGAAATTAATTGGCAACCCTCTCAAGAGTCGGTGGAAAACATTACTGTCGAAGCGATGAATGAAGATGGCAGTGTTGCCACTCAAAGCTACGCATTAACCATCACCGCACAGGCTAATAGAGCACCTGTTATCACAAGTCAACCGAGTACCTATATTGCAGAAAATGCTGCTTATAGCTATCAAGCCAGTGCGAATGATCCAGACGGTGATAAAGTGGTTTGGTCATTAGTTAAGGGGCCTGTAGGTTTAGAGCTGAACCGTGAAACAGGTAAGCTATCTTGGGCACAGGCCATTGCTGGCAGTTACCCTATTGTGATAGAAGTCAGTGATCAACGAGGTGGTGTCGCAACACAAGAATATACACTGCGTGTTGGCCTAGAAGCTAACCAATCCCCTCAAATTTTAAGTGTGCCCAATACGAAAAGTAGCTTAGGTGCACCTTATCAGTATCAATTAATTGCTGTCGATCCTGATGAGGATCCGCTAACTTACAAAATAACTAAAGCTCCAAATGGTGCAACGGTTAGTAATACAGGGCTATTTACATGGAATACCCCAGTACTGGGACAGCATGACATTGAATTAACAGTCACAGACGGTTTGGCGACAGTAACACAGAACTATACACTCGTTATTACGCAAGAATCAGTTACTAATCAACCACCGTTATTAACCAGTACGCCTGAAACAAGCACAGTAGTCAATGAACTGTATCATTACCAACTTGTAGCAATCGATCCTGATGGAGACGTATTACGCTATCAAATCAAAGAAGCACCTGCAGGAGCAACCATTGATGCTAATGGCCTATTTTCTTGGAAAGCAAGAGCAGTGGGTAGCTATACCATTAAACTGGCTATAAGCGATGGTCATTATGAAATAGAGCAAAACTACACGCTCGTGGTTCGTGATTCAGAACTAGAAAATCAACCGCCACAAATTATCAGTTCTCCAAAAACAGCTGGCTCAATCAATAACGAGTATGAGTATCAGTTAATTGCTGTTGATCCCGATAATGATCCACTGAGCTATTTCTTAGAGGAAGGCCCGGAGGGGATGATGTTGGACTCCCATGGTGTTGTAAAGTGGGAAAAACCAACTTTGGGCAATCACAGCATTAAACTCAGTGTTAGTGACGTACAACATAAGGTTGAACAAAGTTATACCCTCACTATTGGTGATCAAACCATTACTAATCAACCACCACAAATTACTAGTATACCTAAAATACAAGGGGTAGTTAATGACACTTATCACTACCAAGTACAAGCTAATGATCCTGACGGAGATCCGTTAACCTATAAATTAGAAGAAGCACCTGCTGGTGTAATTATCGATAATAATGGACTTCTTACTTGGTCAAATCCTATATTGGGTACTCATACCATTAAAATTGCAGTAAATGATGGTAACTACACCGTCACCCAAACCTATGATTTAGCCATTAACTCATTACCTTCTGATAACAGACCGCCACGTATTACTTCAACTCCTGTTATGGATGGCCAGGAAAATATACCATACAACTATCAAGTCACTGCCGTTGACCCGGATAATGACCCTATTGTGTACTCATTGGTTAATGCCCCTGCAGGCATGACAATAGATGTGAAAACAGGCACCTTAACATGGGATAAACCTACACGTGGAAGTTTTGATGTTGTTATTAAAGCCAGTGACGGGCAAGCGTGGGCTCAACAAGGCTATAAAGTCACCATCAAACCTTCAGCTACTACAGGCGGCGTTTTCACCGGTCAATTACTTGCTACACCCCAACTGGTTGAGGCAAACGAGCCTGTTACTGTGGATATTGTGCTAAATGGAGGTACAAAACCTTATGAGGTTGCAGCATTGACGCTTGATGGCAGCCCTGTAACCGTTAGTGGTAACAGCGCAACTGTCACAAGCAATCAATTAGGTTTACATACACTAGACCTGATTGCCAGAGATGCTAAAGGCAGAGAAGTTAAGCAACAAACAAGTTTTATTGTCAAAAACAAGGCTGATATCACTGCACCTACTGCGGAAATAACTGCTCCGGCTAAATCAGATAAGATTAATGTGGCAGAAATCAGCACCACAACCGATATTATTGGTACAGCATCCGATGATAACTTAGTAGAATATCAAGTTTATTTATCACCTGCCGATGAAGGCAAATGGGTTTCTGTAGCTAAAGGCAACCAATCGGTCATCAATGGTAAATTAGGTACACTCAAACCACAAACGATGCCCAACGGACTTTATGATTTACTGCTAATCGTAAAAGATGAAGGCGGCAACCAAAGCAGTGCCAAAATAGGCGTGGTTATCAGTGGAGAGCAAAAAGTAGGACAATTCTCGTTAAGCTTTACCGATCTCGATATTGATATGGGTAACCTACCTTTACGCCTGACCCGTACCTACGATACTCGTAGCCAGAATGAAAGCCTGGACTTTGGCTATGGTTGGAGCGTGAATTACCAGGATGTTAAAATTCAAACCAACGGTATACCAGGACGTGATTGGGATTTTGCGGAAATAGGTTCCGGTTTCAATAAAAAATTCTGCCCTAAGCCAGTTGGTACCCGAATGGTTACTGTCCGCTTACCAGACGGTAAAATAGAAAAGTTTGAGCCTAAAACAATACCCGAATGTAATAGCTGGATGTCACAGTCGGCAGGTAGTTTCTTCCAGTTGGACTTTGCGCCTAAAGCAGGCACTTATTCAACTTTAGAAGCAACCGATGTTGGTATGCTACGCGTTCATGGTGGTGCTCTTTTTGATTACGACAGCTTAGACAAGGTCAACCCACAGCAATTTAAATTAACCACCAAAGATGGAATGGTGTATTACCTGGATAAATCGTTCGGTATTCGTCAAATTAAAGATCGTTACGGCAATACCTTAAGCTATACCCATAATGGTATTCAGCACTCTAACGGTGCAGGATTAATTTTTACCCGTGACAACAATGATCGCATTGTAAAAGTGGATGCTCCCGATGGCCGCGTGCTTAACTACACCTACGATGGTGATGGTAACTTAGAAGGTGCCTTTGATCCTAAACAACTAAAAACACGCTTTATTTATCAACAAAGTGCAGATTTAGTTCATCAGCTCAGTGAAATTTATGGTACCGATGGTAAACGTCTGTTTAAAGCCGAATTTGATGATAATGGACAGCTCATTAATCAAAAGGATGGTTTAGGTTATAGCGTTAATCTGGAACATGACAATGATAATAAAGTGGATAAAGTCACTGACCGTAATGGCAATACCACTACTTACGTTTACGACGATCAAGGCAATATTACCGAAGTAACAGACAGCAAAGGCAATGTGACTCAGTATACCTATGATCAATTTGGCAATGAAACCAGTGTCACCGATGCCCTAGGACATAAAACAGCTTACGAGTATGACCGCTACGGCAATGTTACCAAAGAAACCAATGCTTTAGGCTTCTCTACCGAAACCACCTATAATGCGGATGGTAATCCTACCCTGGTGACTGATGAGTTAGGCAGAGTCATCAAAAGTACCTATGATCAAACAGGTGATTTAACTCAAATCACAGATGCCATGGGTAATACAACTCATGCGAGCTACACAAATAAAGGTGATTTAGCCGTACTTACTGATCAAATGGGTAATACAACACGTTTTGGTTACCAAGACAGCAACGGCAAACGGCTAAAAGTATCAGAGACCGATGCCGCAGGTAATGTAACCCGTTTTGAGTACGATAAAAACGGTAATGAAACAGCGCGTAAATACAATCTAGTGATTGACGGCAAAGCCACAGAAATGGTTACCCGTAAAACCTACGATGATAATGGTAATGTATTAACTCACACCAATGAAAATGGCTTAGTCACCACCTATCAATACGACGACTTGAACCAACTGATCAAAGTTACCGATCCTTTAGGGCAAGCAACCCAATACACCTATAACGAACGAGGAGAACAAACTCAAACCCTTTACCCTGATGGTAAAATAGACAGCACCACCTTTGACAAAAATGGTAATGAGGTCAAAACGTGTGTAACGGGTATTTGTACCGAAACAACCTATGATGAGGCTGATCGCCCCATACAAGTCAAAGATGCATTAGGCAATATTACGCAAACCCAGTATGATGCTGTTGGTAATGCCATAGCAACTGTTGATGCCTTAGGCAATACGACCCAGTATCAATATGATGCGCTAGGCCGCCAGATCAAACTCATTGATGCATTGGGCAATACCACGGAATCAAGTTATGATGCAGTGGGTAATCTAACCAAGCAAACGAATGCATTAGGTAATAGTAGTACAACCTTGTATAACGACAATAACCAACCGATCAAAAAGGTCAATGCACTTGGTCATAGTGTGGGTTATGAATATGACAAAGCAGGTCGAAATACAGTCATTATTGATGCATTACAAAACAAAACGTCCTTTAGTTATGATGTGTTAGGACAACTCTTTCAGGTCAGTGATGCTTTAAACAATAAAACTGTTTATGGCTATGATACACAAGGTCGTCAAACCTTACAAAGTGATGCGAATCGTCATACCACACGCTTTACCTATAACAAAGTAGGGCAACGTATTCAACGCACGCTCCCCGAAGGGCAAAAAGAAAGCTGGGAATACAATGCCATAGGTAATGTTACCAAGCACACAGACTTTAATGGTAAGGCTACGGGTTATACTTACAATACCAGTCAGCAGTTAGCCGCATTAAATTATCCTGATAAACGCGCTATTAGTTATAGTTATGATGCCCTGGGTAATGTGGCTAAAGTCAGCGATAGTTTAACTGGTGATCTTGACTATACCTATGATCAACTGGGGCGTATTACCCAGGTTTCATCACCTCTTGGTCAATTGTCTTATGAATGGGATGGCAATGGTAATAAAGTATCTCAGCAAGTAAATACGCAAGGTAGCTTTAGTTATGGATATGATGCGTTAAACCGCTTAACCAGCATCACAGCAATAGACGGTAGCGTCACCAGCTTTGAATACGATAAAGTCGG
Source organism: Snodgrassella sp. M0110 (assembly GCF_016101465.1). Lineage (NCBI taxonomy): Bacteria > Pseudomonadati > Pseudomonadota > Betaproteobacteria > Neisseriales > Neisseriaceae > Snodgrassella > Snodgrassella sp. M0110. The sequence continues at coordinate 89,429 of NZ_JACFQM010000008.1, forward strand.
TAATCGTACCCAAATCAACCGCAGTAATGGTACGCAAAGTGTGATGACCTATAACAAGGCCAATCAGCTCACCAGCATCACCCATCAAAAAGGCAGTAAAGTACTCGCTAAGTTTGAGTATACACTTGATGAAAATGGTCGTCGCACTCAAGTAGATGAAACCATTGATGGTGTACAACGAAGTGTTAGTTATCAATATGATGTTACGGGTAAATTATTAGCAGAAACCATCCTGCAAGCAGGTCAGCGTAATAGTATGGCTTATACCTATGATGCAATGGGTAACCGCTTAACAAAAGTCGCGAATGGTATAACTACCCACTATAGTTATAACAGTAACGATCAGTTAATCAGTGAAACAACGGCAGATGTCACTACTTCTTACGCATGGGATAATAATGGCAATCTGATTAAGAAAACCAGCCCAGAGGGAGAAATATCTTATTCATGGAGCAGCAGTAATAAGCTAATTGCCATTGATGATCAGGTTAACCGGCGACAAGTGTCTTATCAATACGATGGACAAGATAATCGTATCGGTAAAGTAACTAAACAAAATGGGCAAACCATTGAAACACAATACTTAGTCGATAGCGAACGTCCTTACAGTGAAGTGGTGTTAGAACGTACACGTGTAGATCAGGGTGCCTGGAGTGAAACCCTTTATGTGCATACGCCTGAGGGCTTAGGTGATTTACTTACCCAAGACCAAACAGGGCAAGTGAACCATCTTTACCAGGATGCACAGGGTTCTACTCGTCTGGTAACCGATCAACAAGGTTCTACCCAATCAATTATTGATTATGATGCCTTTGGTAATGCGCTATTAAGCAGTAAACCTGACAGTACAATCAAGCACCGTTATGTGGGTGAGTACCTTGATCAGGACAGTGGCTTTTATCACTTAAGAGCCAGAGATTATGATCCGAAGATTGGGCGGTTTGTAAGCAGGGATAGTTTTGAGGGTGTTAGGAATAATCCGATTACATTGAATCCTTATCTTTATGCTCATGCTGAGTCTGTCAATATTATTGACCCTAGCGGGTATATGGGACTGATAGACCTAAATGTTTCAATGATGAACTCCCTTCAAACACTTGGCACTAGAATGGCCTACTTTATGAATTTATATGATAAAGTACAAGCTGTATCTGGATTTATTGAGCTTATTTCAGGTGCAAATAGTATTATGGGTGTTATTCAAGGACTATCTGCTTCAGACTTTGACATAAATGGACACCCTAGTAATGCATCTTTTGACTATAAAGAGGCCATTCAAAATTTTACATACAATTTACCAGGAGCTATTGGTAGTGGATTAGCAGATTGGGCTTCCGGCTATAGTACAACAAAAAGGAAAGGAGGAAAACTAAAAGGCTTTTTAATTTATATGCCTATGTTTAAAAATCAACCAGGAAATACTCAGAAAACTATTCCAACAGGGGCCAAAATCAGGTTTGGTAATGAAAAAGTACCTATTAAATTAGTTTTTGGTGCAAAAAAAGAGGCGAGTGGCCAGTTATTTGGTTTGGGCATGGACATGAAAATAACACGCCAATTAATTAGAATGGATCATCATACTCCCGCGCCAAATCATGGTGGAATAAAGAAAAAGAAAGAATCTGAGTTAAATTATTGGATAGATGGTAATTTCCATTATCATGTTTTAAAATGGAATCAATAAAAGACAATTCTATTAAGGATAAAATATGGAATCTCCTCCTATATGGGAAACAGTGTATTATAATATTGCAACATATTGGATGCTAATATCATTTATGACATTAGAACCAGAGCAACAACTGCAATATTTTGAATATCCACCTTTAAATCAAAATGACA
>NZ_JACFQM010000009.1:0-74490 GCF_016101465.1 Snodgrassella sp. M0110
GCAGTGCTTCGTAGAGGACGATGGCGGCGGCGTTGGAGAGGTTTAGTGAGCGGATGTGCTCTGACTGCGGAATTCGCAGACACTGCTCTGCGCGTGTTTGTGCGAATGCCTGTGGCAGTCCGGTGGTTTCGCGACCGAAGAGGAAGTAGATTTGCTGATTGCGGTCGCTGTAGTCGAACTGAGTGTAGTTGCGTGTGCCGTAGGTTTCTATTCAGTAAATGAGTACTTTCAGACTGCTTATTCAGTATTATTCCAGATTATGATTGAACTCATTGACTTAATAATCCAGAAATAATAATAAGCTATTTTTATTTCAATTTAGTTTTATGTATGATTATTTTATAAATAATGCTATCACTGATTGCTATTCATCATTGATGAAATAGATTATGAGCCGACTTTAACAGCTATTTATCTGAACATAATTATTATGCCGGATAGTAAGACAGCTCTTATGATTTATCTTTATTATTCTGTTTAATTTGTATTTTCTTCTAATCAGACTCTTCCTGTCGTATGATTAGTATGATAAGTTTTGATCAGGAGACCATAGGGCTGAAATGTTTAGCTAATTGTTTATCAGGCAATCAAAGCTAATACAATTATTTTTCTTTGAATGGGTTTATTCAATGGACTTGATGCCCTAATAGTAATAGGTAATATAATGATAGGTTTGATGATTGTTACCCACGAGACAGTAGGGCAGGCAAATATGCAATTAATCCGGCATATTTTTGGTTCTGTACCGGATAAAGTTGCTTTAATCGGGGTACGTAGTAGTGATTCAGTTGAAAGTATACATGCTGAGGTTGTAGAAAAACTGGTTTCTTTGGATTATGGTCACGGTGTATTGATTCTCACTGATATTTTCGGTGCTACACCTTGTAATCTGGTGCGCCGGTTAATTCAGAGTGACAATGTAATTCTGCTAACCGGTCTTAATGCTCCAATGCTGGTTAAGGCACTTCAACATTTTACTAAAGCAGATGATGTACATAAATTTGCAGATGAAGTTAAAGCTGCTGCTATTGCTGGCATTATGACTATTTCTAATCAGGATGAGCTTTGAAATGGTAAAAAAGGAAGTAGAGATTATTAACAAGCTTGGTTTGCATGCACGGGCGTCGAATAAATTTACACAGGTAGCCAGCCGGTTTCAGTGCGAAGTATGGGTAACTCGGAAAGATCGCCGCGTTAACGGTAAAAGTATCATGGGATTAATGATGTTGGCTGCTGCACAAGGTAGTGTAATTGAACTGGAAACCGATGGTGTTGATGAAAGTCAGGCAATGCAAGCGCTGATTGAGCTGATTAATAATTATTTTGGTGAAGACGAATAATGAGTATTGTGCTGCATGGTGTTGCAGTGGGAACAGGTGTCGCCATCGGTCGTGCTCATCTGGTGGTGCGTGGTATGGACGATGTGCCGCATCAGGAGTTGTCGATCGAAGAAGTGCCTGCAGAAATTGCCCGTTATGAGCAGGCAATCAAAACAACTCGCCGCCAGTTAGAGCAGTTGCGTACAGATATTCCCCAGAATGCACCTTCAGAACTGGGAGCGTTTATTTCACTGCACCTGATGCTGGTGGGTGATGTGAGTCTGTCTAGAGAACCTGTAGATATTATTGAAGCACAATGTGTTAATGCAGAATGGGCATTAAAACTGCAAACAGATAAACTTTCAGATCAGTTTGATGCAATTGAAGATAATTATTTACGTGCACGCAAGCAGGATATGCTGCAGGTAGTTGAGCGTATATTTAAAAATCTGATTGGTTTATCGACAGAAGTCATTACTGAAGCTGAAGATTTTGAAGAAGATACGATTCTTGTTGCCCATGATTTATCGCCGGCAGATACGGTTTTTTTTAAAGACAGCCGTATTGCTGCGTTTGTTACTGATGCCGGCGGACCGACTAGTCATACTGCGATTCTGGGGCGTAGCCTCGATATTCCTTCTGTGATTGCACTGGGCTATGCGCGGGAATTAATTAATGAAGATGAGCTGATTATTGTAGATGGCTCAATGGGTGTGGTTATTATTGCACCTGATGATATTATTCTAAAGGAATACCGCCGGCGTTTGCGGGAATTTCGCAGCTTAAGACGGCAGTTAAATAAACTTAAGAATACGGCAGCAACAACACTAGATGGAATCAATATTGAGTTGTTGGGTAATATTGAAAGTGCTAATGATATAAAGGCACTTCATAGCTTGGGTATGGATGGTATCGGACTGTATCGCAGTGAGTTTTTTTATCTGAACCGTGATGCTCTGCCTACAGAAGATGAACTGTATACCGAATATGCTGATGTGGTTAAAAAGCTTAAGGGTAAACCTTTAACCATACGGACAATTGATTTAGGTGTAGATAAAAATCCGCGCTGGTTTGGTCCCAGTCACACGATGAATCCGGCTTTGGGATTGACCGGTATTCGTTTGTGTCTGGCTGAACCTGTGATGTTCCGTACCCAGATGCGGGCAATTATGCGGGCCGCGGTTTTGGGACCAGTACGCATGATGTGGCCAATGATTTCCTCAGTAACAGAGATACAGCAGTGTTTAACTCATCTAAATACCGCTAAACAACAGTTACATGATCGCTTTGAAACCTTTGATGAAAATATTCAGGTTGGGGCGATGATAGAGATTCCGTCAGCTGCATTAACAGTTAATTCTATTTTGAAGATGATTGATTTCGTTTCAGTCGGTACTAATGATTTAATTCAGTATACGCTGGCGGCAGACCGTAATGATGAAAGTGTGAGTTATTTATATCAGCCGGGTCATCCTGCGGTACTGAAGTTATTGTTGCATGTTATTCGTACCGCTGCACGTCTGAATAAACCAGTATCTGTGTGCGGAGAAATGGCTGGTGATGCTCAATATACACGGTTATTGATGGCGATGGGGCTGCGCCGGTTTTCGATGAATGCAAATAATATTCTGGCGGTGAAAAATCAGATTATTCAAAGTGATCTGCTAATGCTTGAAACAGAAGTACAGAAAATATTACGTAATGATGATCCAGATAAAGCATTAAAATTACTGAAAAAATTAAATTCTTCACATGAATTATCTGAAAGTGCAGATTAAATAAATTGTTTTGTCTGACTTAGCACAGTTTAACTGCGTTTAATGATGATTTTTCTATAATATTTTTGTCAGTATTGTTTTTGCCTGACAATCAGTATTGAGTAAGTAGTGTTTTCCCGCAAATTGTCCACCGGTATTCCCTCCCTTGGTATCGGTGGTTTTTTTTATTTATTTTTATATATGCTATATAAATATTAAAAAATGATTTATGCAATTAATATGATATTGTAGTATTGATGGACTAAACTCAATAACTGTATTGCCAGAATGATTAATTGCAGGTTTGTGTCTTGAGTAAACTGTTATAATAGTAGTCTATTTTTATACAATAAACTGATAATTCATGATGCAAGAACATTATTGTCCCGAAAAAATTGAGCCGGCTGCACAAGCGCGCTGGCAGGAATACCGTTTATTTAACGCTAAAGATTTTAATCCGAAACCTAAATATTATTGTCTGTCGATGTTTCCTTACCCCTCGGGTAAGTTACATATGGGACATGTGCGTAACTACACTATTGGTGATGTACTGAGCCGTTATCGCTTGCTTAATGGGTTTAATGTGATGCAGCCGATGGGCTGGGATGCATTTGGTTTGCCTGCTGAAAATGCTGCAATGAAACATCAGGTAGCACCGGCACAATGGACTTATGACAACATAGCTTATATGAAAAAGCAGTTGCAGAGTTTGGGTTTTGCGATTGACTGGGAGCGGGAAATTGCGACCTGTACACCGGAATATTATCGCTGGGAACAGTGGTTGTTTGTGCGTTTATTCCAGAAGGGCATTATTTATAAGAAAAACGGAACAGTAAACTGGGATCCGGTGGATCAGACTGTACTGGCCAATGAGCAGGTTGTAGACGGTCGTGGCTGGCGTTCTGGTGCCATTGTAGAAAAACGTGAAATCCCGATGTATTACTTCAGGATTACGGATTATGCTGAAGAACTGCTCAATGGTCTGGATACACTGGAACATTGGCCTGAGCAGGTAAAAACCATGCAGCGCAACTGGATTGGCAAGTCACGCGGGATGCAGGTACGGTTTGCACTGGCTGAAGACAGTAAAGCGGGATTAACCGGTGAGTATGCAGATTTTGTACAGGTATATACCACACGTCCTGATACACTGATGGGAGCAACTTATGTTGCTGTTGCTGCAGAACATCCGCTAGCGACAGCTGCCGCTGCTGATAACCCTCAGTTACAGCAGTTTATTGCTGAGTGCAAGGCTGGTTCTGTGGCTGAAGCAGACATGGCCACGATGGAGAAGAAAGGTATGCCTACCGGACGCTTTGCCATCAATCCGCTTAATGGCGATGTACTGCCGGTCTGGGTGGCCAATTATGTGCTGTGGGGATATGGTGATGGTGCGGTAATGGCTGTTCCGGCGCATGATGAACGTGATTTTGAATTTGCCACTAAATATCAGCTACCAGTAAAACAAGTAATTGCCTCTACGCAGAATACAGATACTTTTAATACAAGCGCGTGGCAGGAATGGTATGGCAGTAAAGAGCAGACACAGTGTGTTAACAGCGGTGAACTGGATGGTCTGGATTTTTATGCGGCATTTGAGCGTGTTGGTGAGATTTTACAGGCTAAAAATGCCGGTGCACCGAAAACACAATATCGCCTGCGTGACTGGGGTATTTCCCGGCAGCGTTACTGGGGTTGCCCGATTCCGATTATCCATTGTGATGATTGTGGTGATGTCACTGTTCCGGAAGAACAGTTGCCAGTTGTATTACCGGAAAATGTGGTACCGGATGGTGCCGGTTCTCCGTTAGCCAGAATGCCGGAATTTTACGAAACTACCTGTCCATGCTGTGGTAAACCGGCTCGTCGGGAAACTGACACTATGGATACTTTTGTTGAATCGAGCTGGTATGCGGTACGGTATGCATCACCACATTGCAATACCGCAATGGTGGATAAAGAGGCTGCTAATTACTGGATGAATGCAGACCAGTATATCGGTGGTATTGAACACGCTATTTTACATCTGCTCTATGCCCGTTTCTTTACAAAGTTAATGCGCGATGAGGGGCTGCTGAATGTAGATGAGCCATTTGCCCGCTTACTTACTCAGGGTATGGTGGTATGTGAAACGTATTATCGTGAAGGTGCTAATGGCAGCAAAGAATGGATTGCACCGCAAGATGTAGATTTGCAGCGGGATGATAAAGGCCGGCCTCTGGCTGCAACCCTGAAAGCAGATGGTAAACCGGTGTGTATCGGTGGCATTGAGAAAATGTCTAAATCCAAGAATAATGGTGTGGATCCGCAAGAGCTGATTGACCGCTATGGTGCGGATACTGCGCGATTGTTTATGATGTTTGCCGCACCGCCTGAGCAATCACTGGAGTGGTCAGATGCCGGGGTAGAGGGTGCGCATCGCTTCCTGCGCCGTTTGTGGCGTACTGTATATGATTATTTACAGCAGGGTGCAGGTGTAACCGCATTTACCGGTAGTCAGGATAATTTGTTTGCCGACCTGAAAGCGCTGCGGTTGAAACTGCATAGCACAGTCGCCAAAGTAACCGATGATTATGGTCGCCGGCAGCAATTTAATACCGCAATTGCTGCGGTTATGGAATTGCTGAATCAGTATGACCGGACTGATTGCACTACAGAAGCAGGGCGTGCCGTGGCACAGGAAGTGCTGGAGTGCGTATTGCGTCTGTTATGGCCGATTGTGCCTCATGTGTGTGAAACATTATGGAATGAGCTGTCTCCGCAGAAAACACTGTGGGATGCTGCATGGCCATGTGTTGATGAAGCCGCACTGGTACAGGATGAAATTACCCTGATGGTTCAGGTAAATGGTAAGCTGCGCGGACAAATTACGGTTTCTGCCGATAGTAGTAATGATGAAGTACAGGCAGCAGCATTGGCTGATCCGGCCATACAGCGATTTGTGGATGGCAAAACACCGAAAAAAGTTATTGTTGTGCCAAAACGATTAGTCAATATTGTTGTCTGATCGTATAATCCGATGAAAAAGACATGTTATTAACATGTCTTTTTTTATTACATAAATCAATTACGGCGAAATACACCCAGATTATTTGGCGCCTGTAGCGCAAATAATTCAGGGTAGAGTATAGGCGATCAGATAGTCTCCCATCTTCGTACCGAATGAGCTATGACCACCGGCCATTTGTACTATATATTGTTTACCATTAACGGCATACGTCATTGGTGTAGCCTGTCCGCCGGCAGGCAAACGTGTCTGCCATAATAAATCTCCGTTACTGGTATCGTATGCACGCAGATAGTTGTCCTGCGTTGCACTGACAAACATAATATTACCCGCTGTGGATATTGAGCCACCCAGACTCGGAACGCCAATTTTTAATGGTGGTAATTCAAATAATTTCGGCAGACTGTCACGAATCGTGCCAATACGCTTTTTCCACACTACTTGGTTAGTCTGCAAATCAACACCAGCTACAAATCCCCATGCTGGTTGTTTACAAGGTAAACCTATTGGTGAAAGAAAAGGGCTTATTTCTACCCCATAAGGAGCGCCATACATCGGCTGGATACCATTCTCAGTACCGGCACCCTGTTTTTGCTGAGCCCTGTCGGGATTAGCCGGAATCAGGCGGGAAACGAAGGGCAGTCCGATTGGGTTCATCAGAGCAATTTGCCGATCCTGATTGACAGATATACCACCCCATTCAAATACCCCCAGATTACCAGGAAATACCAGTGTGCCATTTTCAGAAGGTGGTGTATAAATGCCATTGTAATTTAAGCGTTTAAACTGGATGCGGCACAGAAGCTGGTCAAACATGGTTGCTCCCCACATATCTTTATCAGTCAGTTTGTCTTTCGGCATCAGACTTAAAGCTGAGAAAGGCTGAGTAGCGGCATAATGTTCACCCTGTGTCGGTTTACCATGTTTCAGAGTCTGTGGTACCGGTTGTTCAGTAACAGGCACAATGGGTTGGCCGGTTTCACGGTTGAGGACAAAAATATTACCGGTTTTGGTCAGCACATAAATAGCAGCAATCCGTTTACCGGATGGTATTGTAATGTCCATCAGTGAAGGCTGAGCCGGTACGTCCATATCCCAAAGATCATGGTGAGTAGTCTGAAAATGCCATAGCAGTTTACCGGTTGAGGCATTCAGTGCCACAAGAGAGTTAGCATAACGTTCTTTTAACCTATCACGGTGACCGCCCCAGATGTCCGGTGTGCTTACTCCGGTGGGTATATATACAATATTACGCCGCTGGTCGTAGGCCAGAGGTGCCCATGCATTGGGTGAATTATGCACGAAATTGGTTTTTTCACCCGGCATCGCATTCGGGTTTTCCGCACCAGTATCAAATACCCATTTTAATTGGCCGTTATTGACATCATAACCACGAATTACACCGGAAGGTTCTTTAGTTGAGAGATTATCCGTTACTGAACCACCGATAATAATCGTACTAGGTGTTACAACAGGCGGTGAAGTCGGATTATATCCTCCCAAAAAAGCGTAAGGCATTTGGGCTTGCAGATTAATTTCACCGTTATGACCGAAATCCGGACATTTCTGACCAGTTTGTGCATTGACGGCAATTAAACGGCCATCATTAACCGGTAATAAAACTTTTTGCGGACAAATAGCGGATGTGGTGGTCTCAGAACTATGTGCTGTCGTAGCATCATAATAGCTGACACCACGACAAGTCAGATGCTGAAAAGTTCTGTTGCTGCGCAATTCAGGGTCAAAACGCCATAAACGTTTGCCGGTAGTGGCATCCAGAGCATCCAGAAACTGGTGTGGTGTACAGATAAAGAGTTTATTGCCGATTTTGATCGGTGTTAGTTCATTAGTGGTTTCTGCTGAATCATTAGCAGTTTTGAAATCACCAGTACGGTAAGTCCAGGCTACTTTAAGCTGTTTAACATTAGCGGTATTGATTTGAGTTAATGGTGAATAACGTGTTCCGTCCTGAGTACGACCATACGCCGGCCAGTCTTCTGCTGCTACACCATTATCGTCTGCCGCTGGTGCCGGCTGGAGGCGAGTAATGGTGCCATTAATTTGCTGCGGATCATGACTGATGCTGTAGAACATCACACCTAGTATCGTAATTAATGCTATTGTAATAATTAATTTTCCACTTCGTGAAGCTGATATATGCCGTGTTGGCCACGGAGTTAAAAGCCATAATCCAAACAGAAATAGCAAGTCAAAACGTGGTGCTAATGCCCAGAAATCGGTGCCGGACTCCCATAAACCCCAGATTAGCGTAATAAACAGAATAATTGCATATAACCACAGGCAGCTACTGCGCTGATACTGATACAGAACAGTAAACAGACTCAGTAACAGGGCAATCATGGCATAAAAGGGCGAACCACCCAGGCATATTAGCCATATCCCTCCAATTAGCAGGTAGATAACAGTTAGCCAAAGTACCAGCAAAGTGATTATTCTGGCGACGGAAAATGATCTAAATATTTTCATAATACTTCTGTTAACCTGTTTTTATAAAAAAATACTACTAAAATTATTATAATAAACAATATATAAGATGAAAATGTATATATATTAATGAATAGGAAATTTACTATAATATTCAGAATCTGGTTAAACAGGTCAGGTATTTCAAAGCGCAAGCACAGCTTACTTTTTTACATCAGGATGGCACTGCCATTTTTTACCTTATGATTATTATTGGAAATAAATATAAGAAAAATAATGATATTAAATTATTATAGATAATAGTTTGTGTACTAAATAGAAAATACTATAAGCAGTCAAAAATTAATCGGCTTTTTGAAAAAGTATGCATACTAGTACCGGTATTAACGCTACAACGGAGTAGGTTAAACTAAATATTTAAAATTTTCTGGACTGAATGATATCTCGTGATTAAATCCAGACAAATTGCAGATTTATCTATTCGAATAATAATTTTGAGTTAAACAAAGATAAATTTACAGGGATAATAATTCTTAAACAAATTTAGCGTTTAATCTGCTGTGGATTTTAAATACTGTAAATAAAAATTTTATCCTTAGGATAATAAATGTGCATCTAATGTATATTTATTAGTACTATTATAATTATTAATGAAAACTATTTGCATAAGATGTTTTAATATATATTTGAAATAACTGAATAATTCTATATATATTTTTTTTAATAAATATTGCATAATATGCAAATATTAAAAAATGATTATAAATGTTAAAATCCATTAAATTTAATATCATTTATTATATGAAAATATTGTTAACTTATTTAATAAACACCAATTTGAAAACATTGATTCAGGCATGAAAATGAATAACTTTAAGCAGAAAAAATTAAATTCAATTATACACACACTAATATTTAAACTTTCACTAGGAACCCTAGCGCTACTTCCGGTATCAGTAAATGCAGATACATCGATTAATGATACTAATATCGGGAATTACAAAACAACTGGAATTAACATTAACGACAATGTAAATATAAATATAAATACAACAAACGACACTGCCCCACATATTGATATTGATCAGAATAGTAGTAGCGGAATGGGGCTTGCCGCAGCTTCCGACAAAAATACAACTATTAATGGTGGTTTATTTAAAGTTAAAGGTCGGAAATCTAATAACTACTATAATAGTTTTTTTGGTATTTATTTATCGAGTAGATCTAACTTGGTTTCAAATAGTGATCTTGACATAGATATTACAAGTGGTCGTGGTATGTATCTGCCCAGTGAAGGAAACGGTGAGTTTAACGGGAAAGTAACCATAAAAGGCCAAGAATATAGCCCATCCGGAGACTATAACATAGGTATATCTGCTTATAATTCTTCCAGAACTAAACGTACAACAGGTACGTTTAATGATGAGGTAAATATAAAGATTGAAGGGACGGCAAGTATAGGCATTGCTTCGCAGAAAGTAGAGAGCCCAAATGTCGCAGGTAGTGAATTAATTTTTAATGATAAAGTAAACATTGATATAACAACTAAGCCAGGTACAATCAAATCCGGCAACAAGGAGTACACGTATTATGGTGCTGGTATTGCTATTGAACAAATATCGCCTTTAGTGGAAGATTCTGATGGTATAGATAGAGGTGATGTTATGAAATTTAATAAAGGACTTAACCTCACTATTAAGGGTGGTACCGCAATTTTAATGGATCAGCACAAGGGCAAATTAGAGATTAATGATGGTTCAAATGGTAACCGTATCGTTGTTCAGGATCCTAAAGACTTTAAGGCTATAGAAGCAACTGCTGGTAAAGTGACGATTAATGGTAAATCAGAAATTATTGGAGATATTGTTTCAAGTGAAAATGATGGGCTTCGGGATAAAGGAGTAGTCAATTTAACTCTGACTGACGGATCAATGTTATTAAGCTCTTTAGACAATGATGGTGGTGCAGGTGAGATTAATCTTGGCCTTTCCGGTAGCCATAGCCAGTGGAAAATGACAAGCAGCTCAAATATTAACACCCTGAAACTCGCTGACGATGCCAAAGTTAGATTTGGTTATGACTATGCTACTCCCGATACTGCCACTCGCCTTAACCAAACCAACGCTATGACATTAACCGCCGATTCATTAGAAGGTAATGGCATATTCGAAATGCGAACTGCTATCGGTAAGTTTGAGAATCATGATGTATTGAAAATAACCGGTTCTGGGCAGGCAACAGGTGATCATAAAATTATGGTTAATGATGCACAAACTGGCGATGCCCGGGTAGACGGAAGTGAGACATTTAGGTTGGTTGAAACTGAAGGCGGTGATGCTAACTTTACTTTGGCAACACCTTATGTTGATGTTGGTGCTTTTAAATATAATAAACTGAGTCAAGTTACCGATCGTGGTAATGGTAGTAAAGATTGGGTACTGTCTACATCGTCGAATAGCCAAACGCCAGAGCTGTCTGATACTGCGCAAGAAGCAGCCAATATTCTTAATACAAATTATTTAATGAATTATGTTGAAACACAAACCTTATTACAAAGAATGGGACAAATCCGTACCGATGATACAGCCAGCGGTAAAGTATGGGGCAGAATATATACCGGTAAATTAAGCTCATTTAATGATAATCGGTTGTCTGGTTTTGACATGGATTATTATGGATTACAGTTGGGTTTAGACCGCAAACTGAATTATGATAAAGTGAATCTTTATTATGGTGTAATGGGCGGACTAAGCCGGGGTGAAGTTGACCACAATGTTGGTGACGGCAGTACTAAAAGCTATTCACTAGGATTATATGGTACGTTACAAAGTCAGAATGGTTTTTATCTTGATGGTTTAGTCAAGTATATGCATATGACCAACAAGTTCAATAGTATGACCGCAGGAGGCTATCATGTTAAAGGAGATGGCAATACCAATGGTTTTTCCATAGGAGCAGAAGTAGGCAAACGTATTCATTTATCCGGTGCAGGAAATGCGGATGAGGGTTGGTATTTAGAACCACAGGCTCAGCTTACTTATTCACATCAGGATGGAGCCACCATAAATGCGACCAATGGATTAAGTACGAGACTGGCCAGTTATAATTCATTAATAGGGCGCGCCAGTCTTATTTTAGGTTATACCATTCAGAGTGGTAAAAACCCGGTGGATGTATATTTTAAAACGGGTTACCAGAAAGAATTTGATGGAGAAACCTCTTATACCTTTAATCGCACAGTAAAAGAGAAATATAAATTTGATGGCAACTGGTGGGATAACGGTATTGGTGTGAATATGCGTCTGAACCGCAATCATCATATTTATGGTGATATGGTTTATTCTGCAGGAAACAAATTTAATCAGAAGCAGATTAATGCGGGATATCGTTACAACTTTTAACCAGAATGTTATTACAGACTAAAGCTAAAATTTAGCGAAGACTGATGTTTAAAAGCAGGTTTAATCATGGTGGTGCCGGATAATTCTGGTACCACCATTTTGGTGTTTAGTTGATTATTGGTCAATGTATATAGGAAATATGGCTATTAATATTAATTTATTGAATGTAATTATGAACTAGTCAGAGACTATGCAGTTATACATTTTAAATGGATGCGTTTAGTAGTGATATCAATGGTTGAGTATAAACAATTTAATTATTTAAAATGCATAATTACTTTTTCTTTTATTGATACTAATCAGCTGTTGCCGGATAGCTGTTGCTGTTTAAGTTACAGTCTGTCTGAATAGGTGAATAGTATTCAGAGTAAATCTTTTTCATGCTGCTCCATCCAGTTTGCGATGGAAACCAAAGCCGGTTTTAGAGTTTTTCCCAGCGCTGTTATCTGGTATTCAACTTTAGGCGGTACTTCGGGGTAGAGCTTTCTGGTAATTAATCCTTTTTGTTCAAACAGCTTTAGCTGTTTTGTTAATTCTTTCTGAGTAATTGGTGCGATGGCTCGCCTTAATTCGCCAAAACGAATGGGTTGATCAGTGATAATCAGGCGATACAGGATAGGAATAGCCCATTTTCCTGAAATTAAATTAACAAATTTAACCATAGGACAATGATAAATATCAGGGGTATTTTTTTCAGTGTGCATAACTATTTTCCATTAGTATCTATTTGGTACCTACTTTCATAAGTAAACCGGTTAAATTATACTGAATTTTATTTTTGAAAGGGAATCTATGAACAGGTTAACGGGTAAATATACACTGATTACAGGCGGAAGCAGTGGAATAGGGCTGGCAACTGCCAGAGAATTTATTGCCGAAGGTGCGACAGTAGCCATAACCGGCAGAAATAAAGACAGATTACTGGCAGCGAAGCAGGAATTAGGTGCAGATGTAATAATATTGCAAAGTGATACTTCTGATGTTGAAGAACAAAAGCTTCTGGCTGCACAGTTAACCAAAATGTGGCCTAGATTAGATGCCGTATATATTAATGCGGCCGATGTCACTCATCTGCCGGTAACTGATTGGAATGAAAATACTTTTGACAGGGTAATGAATACTAATTTCAAGGGGCCGTTTTTTCTGATACAGGCGCTGTTACCTTTGCTGGCTGATCCCTGTTCGGTTATTTTGTGCGGTACGGTAAGTACCAAAATCGGTTTACCGCAAAGCAGTATTTATGCGTCCAGTAAAGCTGCTCTCTGTTCATTAGCCAAAACACTGTCGGGAGAGCTGTTATCCAGAAATATTCGCTTCAACTGTTTAGTTCCCGGCCCGACAGACACGCCGGCGCATATGAATTTAAATACCACTGACGCGGATGCTGTCAAACATTTACAGCAGGAAATTAAGGCATTGGTACCGTTAGGGCGTTTGGGCAAACCGATAGAGCTGGCTAAAGCCGCTGTTTTTCTGGCATCGGATGAATCATCTTTTATGCTCGGTGCGGAAATACTGGTAGATGGGGGGGTAGGTAATATCTAATTTTAGTTTTTTGATAAAAAAATAATGATGTTATTTGCGTAAATTCAGTAGTAAATCTCTAAAGACGTTCGGATCTTTAATAAAGGTAATTTCTCCTGCCTGCGGAAAATGGTAATCAAGCAGGCGGGAAACCCAGAAGCGAATACATGCAGCTCGCTGTGCAACCGGAAAGTAATCCTGTTCAGCGGAAGTCAGCGGGCGTATGCTTTCATAGCCGTGTATAAATGCCTGTTGCAGATTCTGGTCGATATGATGGTCTGCACGACGTGCCCAGTCGTTAACGGCAATGGCAAGGTCATACATGAAGTTACCGTTACATGCATAATAGAAATCAATAAATCCGGCTACCTGTTCACCATCCAGCAAAACATTATCGCGGAATAAATCGGCATGGATGATACCCGCAGGCAGATTTGTACGTTCATGTGCATCAAAGAAAGCAATTTCTGCTTGTAATAACTGCTGATCTTCCGGATCCAGAAAGGGTAATAAGCGGGTACTGGCCTCATGCCACCAGCCAGTGTAACGCGGATTGTGCATTTTCTGCGTGAATTCGCTACCTGCCA
This sequence comes from Snodgrassella sp. M0110, assembly GCF_016101465.1. Classification (NCBI taxonomy): domain Bacteria; kingdom Pseudomonadati; phylum Pseudomonadota; class Betaproteobacteria; order Neisseriales; family Neisseriaceae; genus Snodgrassella; species Snodgrassella sp. M0110. The sequence continues at coordinate 14,041 of NZ_JACFQM010000009.1, forward strand.
GATGCATTTTAGCCAGCATCGCTCCAGTATTGAAACATTGCTGTACGGATGGGCTGCTGGTATCGCTGCCGGTTAGGCAGGTTACCAGACAGGCTGGTTTGCCAGCCAAAGTGCTATCCAGACGACCGTCAGTTCGGGCAACAGGAGCAGGACAGGCTACGCCGTGAGCACTTAGATGCCGGGTTAAATCTAAAAAGAAGGGCAGCTCATCCTGTGTCATGGCTTCAAAAACAGTCAGTACATAGCGCCCTTGTGTGGTGGTTACAAAATAATTGCTGTTAGTAACGCCCTGAGCGATACCTTGTAAACCAATAAACCGACCTAAGTGATAATCACACAGAAAGCTGCGCATTTCATCGTCGCTAACGCTGGTGTAAACCGACATAAATGTAACCAATAAACAGAATTAAACGAAAAGTTTAAACCTGAGACAGGATGTTTAAACAAATTGCAAGCATGATGGCAATAAAGGGCTGATGTCAAGTATTTATTGGAATGATTGCTTATGAACGGTAGTTCATAGAAAACTTGTTATCTGATGATGTTTAAATTCAATGATGGTTATGTCATATAAGGGGCTGAAATAGAAATTGGGTAATTCGTAAGCCAATATTCCGGACGATGAACTATACTGGAAAGTATTTTATCTTTATGGCATATAATAAAATAGAATAAGTGAATGCATAAGGGCTATTTCACAACTTATTTACTTTTGCGTATTCTTAGCTTGCACTAGGTATCAAACGCGGGCAGAAAGCTTGCCGGCGCAGGAGTATAAAATGAATTTATCTTTGCTCGCGAACATTATGGTGTTCGCATTGTTATTATGGATACTGAGCCGTACGCATTCAACCCAATGGAGTTTATCCAAAAAAGTATTATTGGGTATGATTCTTGGTATTGGATTGGGTTTAGGGCTGCAACTGATTTACGGAGCATCCAGCCCGGTAATCCGTACTTCTGTACAATGGTTTGATGTAGTCGGCAACGGCTATGTACAGTTATTGCAGATGGTTGTTATGCCGTTGGTGTTTGCCTCAATTCTGAGTGCTGTGGCGCGATTACATAATGCTGCTCAGCTAGGCAAATCAGTCTGATGACTATCGGCGTGTTACTGTTTACGACGGCGATGGCTGCATTGATCGGTACTTTGCTGACCAGTCTGTTTGATCTGACTGCCAACGGTCTGATTCAGGGAGAAGCTGAAACTGCGCGCTTTAATGCAATTCAGGCTAATTATGTTGGCAAGGTAGCAGATTTAAATGTACCGCAGCTATTACTGTCTTTTATTCCAAAAAATCCGTTTGCTGATTTAACCGGAGCCAATCCGACCTCTATTATCAGTGTGGTTATTTTTGCTGTATTTCTCGGTATGGCCGCATTGAAGTTATTAAAAGATGATGCTGCTAAGGGTGAGCAGGTGTTACGGGCAATTGATATTTTACAAAGCTGGGTAATGAAATTAGTACGGATAGTAATGCTGTTAACTCCCTATGGTGTCATGGCACTGATGACTAAAGTAGTGGCTTCTTCAAATATACAGGAGATTATTAAGCTGGGAGGCTTTGTACTGGTTTCGTATCTGGCACTGGCTCTGATGTTCGGGGTACATGGTCTGTTACTGGGCATATTTGGGATCAATCCGGGTAAATATTTTCAGAAAATATGGCCGGTACTGACTTTTGCATTTACCAGTCGCTCCAGTGCTGTTTCTATTCCGCTTAATATCGAGGCTCAGACGCAGCGTCTTGGTGTACCGAAAACTATTGCCGGTTTTGCTGCTTCTTTTGGTGCAACTATCGGACAGAATGGTTGTGCCGGTTTGTATCCGGCGATGCTCGCCACCATGATTGCGTCAACTGTAGGTATCAATACTCTGGATCCATGGTGGATTGCAACACTGGTCGGGATGGTGACTATCAGTTCTGCAGGTGTGGCCGGTGTGGGCGGCGGAGCTACATTTGCGGCGCTGATTGTGCTGCCGGCAATGGGTTTGCCGATTACACTGGTGGCTTTACTGATTTCTGTAGAGCCATTGATTGATATGGGGCGTACAGCATTGAATGTCAGCGGTGCGATGACAGCAGGAACGTTAACCAGCCAGTGGCTGCATCAGACTAATAAAAAAATATTAAATAGTACGGAGCACGGCAAACTGGTACATTAATGCAGTAGGTACTTAAAACTATTTTGTCATACTTAGCAGCCGGTCTGTGACAGCAGAGTGGCTGCTTTTTTTCGCTTAAATTCTCTTAATATAGGGCATGAGCGGATTAAGGTTTACAGACAGGTAATTAAACAGGACAGTTAATCATTTAACTGTCCTGTTTGGTTAATACTATGATGATGTCGCAAGTAATCAGGCAGTAGAGGCTGCCTGTCAGGTTTTTGCTGAAGATTTATCTGCTTTGTAAAACGATTTGTAGCATACGCCGGATAGGTTCTGCGGCACCCCATAAAAGCTGATCACCTACGGTAAAGGCACTGATATATTCTCCGCCCATGCCCATTTTACGGATGCGCCCTACTGGTACAGTTAATGTGCCAGTTACTGCTGCGGGTGTCAGCTCATGCATAGATGCGGTTTTTTCATTAGGTACAACTTTTACCCAGTCATTGGCAGCAGCAAGAATTTTCTCAATTTCAGCTACGGGTAAATCCTGTTTCAGTTTTAAGGTGAGTGCCTGACTGTGGCAGCGCATTGCGCCGACACGGACACACAAGCCGTCGATAACGATTGGCTGTGCACTGCGACCTAAAATTTTATTGGTTTCTACAGCGCCTTTCCATTCTTCTTTAGACTGACCGTTACCCATATCAGCATCAATCCATGGAATCAGACTGCCTGCAAGAGGAACGCCGAACTGGGCCTGCGGATATGCTTCGCTGCGTAAAAAATCGGCAACTTTTCGGTCTATGGCTAAAATAGCACTGGCCGGATCGGCCAGTTCTGCACTAACCTGATTTTCAATGGCACCCATTGCACTAATCAGTTCACGCATATTCTGGGCGCCGGCGCCGGATGCTGCCTGATAGGTCATGCTGGTAGCCCATTCCACTAAATCCTGTTCAAACAAGCCGCCCAGAGCCATCAGCATCAGTGACACTGTACAATTACCGCCAACAAAATCTTTGATACCGTTTGACAGGGCGCTATCAATCACTGCGCGGTTCACCGGATCAAGTACGATGACAGCTTTATCGCTCATGCGCAGAGTGGATGCAGCATCAATCCAGTACCCCTGCCAGCCCTGATCACGCAGCGGCTGGTGGATTGCTTTGGTATAGTCGCCACCCTGACAGGTAACGATAATATCCATTTGAGCCAGAGCATCCAGATTACGGGCATCCAGAAGTGTTTTTGCTTTCTGACCAAAATCAGGTGCGGCTGCACCGGCTGCTGATGTCGTGAAAAAATACGCATCTGCAATACTTTGAAAATCATTTTCTTCCTGCATGCGCTGCATTAATACTGAACCTACCATACCGCGCCAGCCAACAAAACCTACTTTCACCGGGTGCTCCTTAAAACAATTCAATTTAATCAAAATTTCTGTTACCAGATACCAGAATGCTATCCGGTCTTTTAACCATAATCCCGGCTGTTTGTAAATAGATAATTACTATCCTGATAAATTTCAGGCTGTACAGCTTATCTTTTGCCGGATTTATAGTGTCAATTCAATACGGTTATCCCACTCATCTTAATTAGAATATATTTACATAGTTTATTTTATGAGGTTGCTAGCTTTTTTCTAAACTTCATAACTTTATGTCTATTTCCACAAACTTTCATGCTACACCAGCGTCTTTTGTGTGCTTTTGTCTTATCATAGAACCACAGCACACAGTCTTTGTGCTCGCAGTGTTTTACTAAACTAAAATCTTCTTGTGCGATTAGCTTTGCTGTAGCCTCTGCTAAAGGAGCTAAAACCTGTTCTGGACTATGTTTGGCATAATGATGAGTGACGATAAGCGATTGATTAGCATCATATTCTAAATTTAACCATCGACTAGCTTTGTGCAAAAATGCATTCAATGGTTCAATATCTAAACTATGTCCAGTTTTTTGTTGTTGTATAAGCACTCTCGTTATTTCTCTTAGCTCTTTAGCCCTTTCAAGTAATGCTGATGAGGAGTGCAAATCATCAGGAACTAAAATGCCAACCACTTTGTTAAGCCAATAGACGAGTTCTTCTATTGAACTCCAACGATCAATCAAATTGCCATCTATTTTAACGACGGTATTTATCATATTAAGTGCGTCGTTATCTCCTACCAATGCTAAATCATCTAATGTATTTGTTTTCATATTGACATACCTTTTTTACAAGGAAATTGTAACCTCTAAAATACCTATTGACAAGTTACAATAAATTTAAATATTATGAGTAACCTTTTAAATTAAAATTTAGTGGTTACGGAGGTTTTTATGGCAAGTAATATTCATCATCCGATTCAATATAAGTATGTCAATATTGAAAATGTAAACATGTTCTATCGGGAGGCAGGGGAAAAAAGCTTACCAACTCTTTTACTATTACATGGCTTTCCTAGTTCATCGCATCAATTTAGAGAATTAATTCCTTTACTTGCTGATAAATTTCACCTGATTGCACCTGACTTTCCCGGCTTTGGTTTTACTGAGGTTATAGACACAGCCAACTATATTTATAGTTTTGATAATATAAGTAAAACACTAATTAAATTCGTCGATGCTTTAAGTCTTAAAAAATATGCAATGTATGTTTTTGATTATGGAGCCCCCATAGGTTTTCGTCTTGCTTTAGCTTATCCTGAAAGGGTAACAGGATTTGTATCTCAAAATGGCAATGCTTATTTGGAAGGTTTAGGCAGTGCTTGGAATCCAATAAAAACCTACTGGGATAATCCAACAGAACAAAATAGAAAAATTATTGAAGACGCGATATTGAATTTGGAAGGAACACGTGAGCAATATATACATGGAGTACCATCAATTGAGAGCATAGCTCCAGAATCTTATTATTTAGATACATTTTTATTTGAGTGTGGAGCTAACAAAGCTATTCAGTTAGATTTATTTTTAGATTATAAAAATAACCTAAAAATGTATCCTTTATTCCAACAGTTTTTTAGAGATTATTCATTGCCATGCTTAATTATTTGGGGAAAACATGATTTATTTTTTATACCTGCTGGCGCAGAAGCTTACAAAAAAGATAATGCCAATGCAGTTGTTGAATTATTAGATACAGGGCATTTTGCATTGGAAACGCATGTAGAATATATAGCTAAAAGAATTCGTGAAGTAATTTTAAATTGATCATAAATTAAAAATACATAAAAAGTTTAATTGTTAGGTACAAAATCTGCAAACTGTATTCAATTAATCAAAGAAAACATTTTTTAATAATTTGTATATATTAATAATTTTTATGACTAATTTCCGAATTTAGCTAATAAGACGATAAAATTAACTCACTTATTGTCGATATAGTTTTATTGTATTGTTTAAGGGGATTTAATAACTAAAGAAAATCAACGAGAGTACGCAAACGATTAAAAAGAAAAATATAATTTATATTGAACAATTATATATTTTTTTTGTAAAAATTATTCAAGAGTCTATACCATTTCAATGTTAATTCTGAATCCATTTTATTATTAAAATTGATATGTTTTATAAATGAAGTTAGTCCATTAATAGAATCGGCTAACATTCCGGTGTACACTTCGCCTTTGTTTTTTAATTGGCATTTCTGATGAATTTACTGCGTACTCTGGCTAAAGTCAGCAGCATGACTATGCTGTCGCGTGTTCTGGGTTTCATTCGCGATACCATTATTGCCCGCAGTTTTGGTGCGGGGATGGCTACTGATGCTTTTTTTGTGGCATTTAAACTGCCTAATCTGTTACGGCGTATTTTTGCAGAAGGCGCATTTTCACAGGCTTTTGTACCGATACTTGCTGAGTACAAGGAAACACAGTCACCCGAAGCTACCCGGGCTTTTGTGCAGCATGTGGCCGGGCTGCTTTCATTTGTTCTGATTATTGTAACGGCGATCGGAATCCTGGCCGCACCTGTTGTGATTTATATTTCTGCTCCCGGTTTTCAGCAGGATGCCGATAAATTTGCTCTGTCGGTACAACTGCTGCGGATTACTTTTCCATATATTTTTCTGATATCGCTGTCTTCACTGGTTGGCAGTATTCTGAATACTTATCATCAGTTTATTGTTCCGGCCTTTACGCCGACTTTTCTGAATATCTCCTTTATCGTATTTGCTCTGTGGCTGGCACCTTACTTTCATCCTCCAGTTCTGGCGTTGGCCTGGGCAGTATTTGTGGGCGGATTATTACAGTTGCTGTATCAGCTGCCTTATTTATTTAAACTGGGTTTTCTGACTATGCCCAGACTCAATTTTAAGGACAAAGCAGTCAACCGGGTACTCAGACAAATGGCACCGGCTATTCTGGGGGTATCGGTAGCGCAAATATCGCTGGTGATAAACACGATTTTTGCTTCTTATTTGCAATCCGGTTCAGTATCCTGGATGTATTATGCTGACCGCCTGATGGAATTACCGACTGGTGTGCTTGGTGTGGCACTGGGAACCATTCTTTTGCCCACTTTGTCTAAACACTCAGCTACTAATGATATAGCCAGCTTTTCTGCATTGCTGGACTGGGGATTACGCCTGTGCATGCTGTTAACTTTACCGGCAGCAGTGGGTATGGCTGTGCTGTCATTTCCTCTGGTGGCAACTTTATTTATGTACCGGCAGTTTAATGAGTATGATGCAATAATGACTCAGGGGGCGCTTATTGCTTATGCTGTTGGTTTGATTGGTCTGATTCTGATTAAAGTACTTGCACCGGGATTTTATGCGCGTCAGAACATTAAAACGCCGGTAAAAATTGCTATTTTTACTTTATGTATGACTCAGCTGATGAATTTGCTGTTTGTCTGGAAGCTGCATCATGTCGGGCTGGCTCTGGCTATTAGTCTTGGCGCCTGTATTAATGCTGGATTACTGTTTACTCTGTTACGGCGACAGAAATTGTATACTCCCAGCCCCGGCTGGCTGCGTTTTCTATTGCGTCTGACGGTGGCTCTTGTTGTTATGGGTCTGGGGTTATGGTTATTACAGTATTGGCTGCCGTTTAACTGGCACAGTAGCGGGTTGGCAAAAGTAGGGCAATTAAGTATTTTGATTGTTACCGGTATTATTTTATATTTCGGATCACTATTTGCTCTGGGTTTCCGCGTACGCGATTTCCGGCGGGCTGAAGCAGAATAGTGGTATTTCAGCCTCATACTGAAAATGAAAAGAATTCATGCAAATTTATTTTTGTTCAAATTCTTTTAATTCTTCTGCAATAAAATATTTCACCAGTTCGCAAAACAGGGACTTGATTACGTCTCCGTTCAGTCCCTGCTCATCTGCCCATTGTTTGCGTTTTTCAAGCATGCTGTTAAAACGTTCATTCGCTTGTACGTCTTTAGCATTCATTTTAAATTTACTGGCCGCTTTGACATATTCAAAGCGGGCGGAAAGTAACTGGATCACCGCATAATCAATATGATCTATTTCTGTACGAATGTCATTTATGCCGTGGCAGTCCTCAGGTTTATATATTTGATTGTATGCCATTGTATTTATTAATTTTTATTTCCATGATGTCTGTATTGTAAAACTGATATAAGTGGCAGTACAGTTAAAAAATGATAATTTTACAAATTAATATTATTATTTATATATATGCTAAATTAAATTAATTAAATATATGAAATGTAATATTCTATTATGCTGATTATTTTAACCCAAAAGCATAAATTGCTTTAATGAGTATAACTGACCGGAATAAATGAAAAAATCCATGATTGATTTTTGCTGTTTTCTGGTTACAAAAAATATGAGAAACCAAACGTAATACTGAATAAATGCTAATGATAATAATTCTCAATATCCTATTGAAAACATTATTTTTTTATTTTCTTTTAATGTAATACGCGCTTTTAATAACGTTCGAAATTAGTTACAATACATCAATTTTACCAATATTTGCATAAGGTCAGCGCAGTTATGTTGGCGAATTATTTCCCCATATTAATATTTGTTCTGGTTGGCTTTGCCGCTGGTGTTCTGTTTATCTCTCTCGGTTTATTGCTAGGACCGAACCGGCCATACAAAATGAAACAGGAACCGTTTGAGTGCGGTTTCGAAGCTTTTGAAAATGCACGAATGAAATTCGACGTGCGTTACTATCTGGTAGCCATTTTATTCATCCTGTTTGACCTTGAAGTTGCCTTTATGGTGCCCTGGGCAGTTGTATTTAAAGAGCTGGGCGCATACGGATTCTGGTCAATGATGGTGTTTTTGCTGATTCTGGTTATCGGCTTTATTTATGAATGGAAAAAAGGCGCTCTGGAATGGGAATAGAAGGCGTTTTAAAAAAAGGATTTGTCACAACCACTGCCGATACCGTACTCAATTATGTGCGTACCGGTTCGTTGTGGCCGGCTACTTTTGGTCTGGCCTGTTGTGCCGTAGAGATGATGCAAGCTGGTGCTGCCCGTTATGACCTTGACCGCTTTGGTATTATTTTCCGCCCGTCACCGCGTCAGGCCGATCTGATGATTGTCGCCGGTACGCTGTGCAATAAAATGGCTCCTGCTTTGCGGCGTGTTTATGACCAGATGGCCGAACCGCGCTGGGTACTGTCTATGGGTTCCTGTGCCAATGGCGGCGGTTATTATCATTACTCTTATTCTGTGGTTCGGGGCTGTGACCGGATTGTACCGGTTGACGTATATGTACCGGGCTGTCCGCCAACTGCTGAAGCGCTGGTATACGGACTATTGCAGTTGCAGCTGAAAATTAAACGTACCGCCACTATCGCGCGTGTATGAAAGTGAGGGAAATATGGCAGATTTGGCAATACTGAAAGCCGTGTGCGAAGCCACTTTCGGCGATAAGGTACGTTACTGTCTTGACCGTGGTGAGCTGACACTGGATTGTGCAGCAGCTGATTATCATCAGCTTATGCAAACGCTGCGTGACCACAATGAATTGAAATTTGAAACACTCATTGATCTGTGCGGAGTCGATTACCAGAGCTATAAAAATGAGCCATGGGAAGGTAAGCGTTTTGCTGTAGTCAGTCATCTGCTGTCAGTAGCCAATAACTGGCGTGTGCGTGTGCGTGTCTGGGCTGAGGCTGAAGATTTTCCTACAGTAGATTCTGTTGTTGATATCTATAACGGTGCCAACTGGTATGAGCGTGAAGCATTCGATATGTTTGGCATCCTGTTTAACAACCATCCTGATTTGCGCCGTATTCTGACTGATTACGGCTTTGTCGGTCATCCGTTTCGCAAAGATTTCCCTGTTTCCGGCTATGTTGAAATGCGTTATGACGAGGCCGAAGGCCGCGTAATTTATCAGCCGGTAACGATTGAACCGCGTGAAATTACACCGCGCGTGGTGAGAGAGGAGCAGTACGGTGTCTAAGTTACGCAATTACACCATTAACTTCGGGCCGCAGCATCCGGCAGCACACGGCGTATTGCGCCTGATTCTGGAAATGGACGGTGAAAATATCGTTCGTGCCGATCCGCATATCGGTCTGTTGCACCGCGGCACAGAAAAACTGGCTGAATCACGCACCTATTTGCAGGCATTGCCATATATGGATCGTCTGGACTACGTATCCATGATGTGTAATGAGCAGGCATACTGCCTGTCAGTGGAGCGTCTGCTGAATATCGAAGTGCCGGTTCGCGCTCAGTATATCCGTGTGATGTTTGCTGAAATTACCCGTATTCTTAATCATCTGATGGGTGTCGGTTCTCATGCGCTGGATATTGGTGCCATGACGGTATTTCTCTATGCTTTCCGCGAGCGGGAAGACCTGATGGATATCTATGAGGCGGTATCAGGTGCGCGCATGCATGCAGCTTATTTCCGCCCGGGTGGTGTATACCGGGATTTACCGGATTTCATGCCTAAATACGAATCCAGTAAATACCGTAATGCCAAAGTTCTGCAAAAACTGAATGCCAGTCGTGAAGGTACCTTGCTGGACTTCATTGAAGACTTTACCAACCGCTTTCCCGCCTGTGTGGATGAATATGAAAATCTGCTCACGGATAACCGTATCTGGAAGCAGCGTACAGTCGGTATCGGTGTAGTATCCCCGGAGCGTGCTCTGCAAAAAGGATTTACCGGTGTGATGCTGCGCGGTTCCGGTATTGAGTGGGATGTGCGTAAGAAACAGCCTTATGATGCTTATGCTCAGGTAGATTTTGATATTCCGGTAGGGATTAATGGTGACTGCTATGACCGTTATCTGTGCCGTATTCATGAAATGCGTCAGGCCAACCGTATTATCCGTCAGTGTGTTGACTGGCTTAAAGCCAATCCCGGTCCGGTAATTATTGATGACCATACTGTGGCCCCGCCGCACCGTACCGCCATGAAAGACGGTATGGAAGAATTAATCCATCACTTTAAGCTGTTTACCGAAGGTATGCATGTACCTGAGGGTGAAGTTTATGTGCCCACCGAGCATCCTAAAGGCGAGTTCGGGGTATATCTGATTTCTGATGGTGCCAATAAACCTTACCGGATGAAGATTCGTGCTCCGGGGTTTGCTCATTTGCAAGGGATGGACGAAATGGCACGCGGTCACATGCTGGCTGATGTGGTGGCTATTATTGGTACACAGGATATCGTATTCGGGGAGGTGGATAGATAATGTTGTCCCCTAACAGCTTAAAACAGATTGATATAGAACTGGCAAAATATCCGGCTGATCAGCGCCGTAGTGCCATTATGTCTGCCTTGCGTATTGCGCAGACCGAGCTGGGCTGGCTTCAGCCGGAAACTATTGAAGAAGTGGCTGATTACATTGGTATTCCGCCGGCGCAGGCGTTAGAAGTTGCTACTTTTTATAATATGTATAACCTGAAACCGGTAGGTAAATATAAACTTACTGTGTGTACAAATCTGCCCTGTGCCCTGCGTGGCGGAGTAAATGCAGGTGAGTATCTGCAAAAACGTCTGGGTATCCGCTATGGTGAAACCACAGCCGATGGTAAATATACTCTGGTTGAAGGCGAATGTATGGGTGCCTGTGGCGATGCGCCGGTAATATTAGTCAATAATCATAAAATGTGTAGCTTTATGAGCGAAGAAGCCATTGAAGCAAAACTGGCGGAGTTGAACTAATGGCAATGTACCAGAATGGCGTGATTTTTGATCAGGTTGATACTTCAGACCCTAATTGCTGGACACTGGAAGCTTATATTGCTCGCGGCGGATATCAGGCATTGAAAAAAATTATCAGCGAAAATGTATCGCAGGATGATGTAATTGCCGAGCTTAAGACTTCCGGTCTGCGCGGTCGTGGCGGTGCCGGTTTTCCTACCGGGCTGAAATGGAGCTTTATGCCACGTTCTTTTCCGGGTACCAAATATATCGTGTGCAATACGGATGAGGGTGAACCGGGTACATTCAAAGACCGCGATATCATCGACTACAATCCGCATGCCCTGATTGAAGGCATGATTATCGGCGGCTACGCTATGGGCGCTGCTGTAGGCTATAACTATATACACGGCGAAATCTTCGAGAGCTATCTGCGTTTTGAAACGGCTTTACAGCAGGCGCGCGAAGCAGGATTACTCGGACAAAATATTCTGGGCAGTAATTTCAGCTTTGAGTTGCATGCTCATCATGGTTATGGTGCCTATATCTGTGGTGAAGAAACCGCTCTGTTAGAGTCTCTGGAAGGTAAAAAAGGACAACCGCGTTTCAAACCGCCGTTTCCGGCTTCATATGGTTTATATGGTAAGCCAACAACAGTTAACAATACTGAAACTTTTTCTTCTGTACCGTTCATTATCCGCGACGGCGGTCAGCTGTTTGCTGATAAAGGTATTCCTAATAATGGTGGTACCAAGCTCTTTTCAGTATCCGGTCACGTAGAACGCCCGGGTAACTATGAAATTCCGCTGGGGACGCCGTTTAAGGATTTGCTGGAAATGTGTGGTGGTATGCGAAATGGCAAAAAACTTAAGGCGGTTATTCCCGGAGGTTCTTCTGCACCGGTATTACCGGCAGACATCATGATGGAACTAACCATGGATTATGATGCCATAGCCAAGGCAGGTTCTATGCTGGGTTCCGGTGCGGTCATTGTCATGGATGAAGATGTATGCATGGTCAGAGCACTGGAACGACTGAGCTATTTCTATTTTGAAGAATCATGCGGGCAATGTACGCCGTGCCGTGAAGGAACCGGCTGGCTGTATCGCATTATTCACCGTATTACCTCCGGCAAAGGCCGGCCGGAGGATCTGGATTTGCTGGAATCACTGGGTAGCAATATTTCGGGACGTACCATCTGTGCACTGGCAGATGCGGCTGTTATGCCGATACAGGGCTTTATGAAACATTTCCGCCCCGAATTTGAGCACTACATCGAACACGGCAAACCCATGAAAGAACATCGCTGGTGCTAAGGCACTATCTGCTTAGTTAGGATTGCGAACCTATGTTACAAATTCAAATTGACGGTAAACAACTTTCTGTCGAGCAGGGCAGTACGGTGATAGAAGCCGCCCATAAGGCCGGTACATTCATTCCGCACTTTTGCTATCACAAAAAATTGTCCATCGCCGCCAACTGTCGTATGTGTCTGGTTGAGGTAGAAAAATCGCGCAAGCCATTACCTGCCTGTGCTACGCCGGTCACCGATGGTATGGTTGTTAAAACCAATTCGCCCATGACTAAAGATGCCCAGAAAGGGGTAATGGAATTCCTGCTGATTAACCATCCGCTGGACTGTCCTATTTGTGATCAGGGTGGTGAATGCCTGTTGCAGGACTTGTCAATGGGCTATGGTAAAGGTGCCAGCCGTTATACTGAGGCTAAACATGCTGTGGCCGGTAAAGAAATGGGGCCACTGGTTTCTGCTGCTGAAATGAGCCGCTGTATTCACTGTACCCGCTGTATCCGCTTTACTGAAGAAATTGCCGGGAAGCAGGAGCTGGCCATGATGAATCGTGGTGAATGCTCTGAAATTACACCGTTTAACGGTAAAACACTGGAAACCGAGCTGTCTGGCAACGTGATTGATTTGTGTCCGGTGGGCGCACTAACCAGCAAACCATTTCGTTATGACAGCCGTTCATGGGAATTAAGCCGGCGTAAATCTGTGTCTGCTCACGATGCACTGGGCAGTAATCTGATTGTGCAAACTAAAGACCATACCGTGCGCCGGGTACTGCCACTGGAAAACGAAGCCATCAATGAGTGCTGGCTCAGTGACCGTGACCGTTTTGCCTATGCAGGTTTGTATCAGCAACGTTTAACTCAGCCGCAAATTAAACAGGACAACCAGTGGCATACGGTTGACTGGCAAACTGCACTGGATTATGTGGCTAAAGGTTTGCATGGTGTCAGCCATGATTTCGGTACCGATGCAATTGGTATGTGGGTTAATCCGGCCAATACTGTTGAAGAAATGTACCTGACCCGTAAACTGGCTAATGCGCTGGGCGTGAATGCAGTTGACAGTCGCCTGCGTCAGCTTGATGAGCGTTTTGGTGCAGCTGCTGAAGGCGCTCAGTGGCTGGGACAGAGTATTGAACAGCTGGCAGAGAATGAGGTGATTTTGCTGGTAGGCGCACGCTTACGGCAGGAACAGCCATTATTAACAGCCCGTATCCGTCAGGCGGCTAAAAATGGAACTAAAGTAGCAGTGGTGGCTGCTGCTGATGAAGAGCTGTTTATGCCGTTACTGGCGCAGCTTAGCCTGCATCCTTATCAATGGATTGACTGGCTTAGTGATGCGCTTAACAGCGAAGTAGGTCAGGCCTTATTAAAAGCTGAAAAAGCCAGCATTATTCTGGGTGCGGATGTTTTGAACCATCCGGATGCAGCGGCAGTTTATGCTGCGGCACAGGATCTGGCCGAAGCCACCGACAGTATACTGGGCGTCTTGCCACAGGCGGCCAACAGCATTGGAGCTGAAATCGTAGGCGTGGCTGCCGGAAAAGCAACAAATACCATTGCTGCACAAATTAAGCAGCCTAAACAGGCAGTAATGCTGCTCAATGTTGAACCGGATATGGATGTAGCCAACGGAGCTGCTGCCATTGCAGCCCTGAAACAGGCTCAGACAGTAATGGCATTCACTGCTTACGATAGTGACGTATTGCGTGAAGTTGCAGACGTATTATTGCCAATTACGCCATTCACAGAAACCTCAGGCAGTTTTATCAGCATGGAAGGGCGATTACAGTCTTTTCATGGTGTTGTACAAGCTTACAGAGAAGCCAGACCTTTATGGAAGGTATTACGCGTACTGGGTAATGTACTGGAATTGCCGGGCTTTGAATATGAAAATACCCAGCAGATTCTGGCTGATGCAGTTACCAGAGATCAGATACCGGCTTTGCTGAACAATCGTATACAACCGGTTGCTACCAGTAATCCCGATATCAGTCTGGTACGTGTTGGCGGCGTTAGTCTGTATGCAACTGATGCGATTGTGCGCCGTTCCGAACCCTTACAGAGTACAGTTCATGCCGCAGTACCGGTTGCACGTACCAACAGTGTGACACTGGCCCGGTTTGGTTTGAGTAATGGAGATACCGCACAGGCTAAACAAGGCAATAGTACCGTATCGATTACCATCACTACGGATGATACCTTGCCGGAAAATGTACTGTTTTTGCCATTACATCAGAGTAACTGGCACTTAGGCGCTTTATTGACCACTGTTGAATTGAGTAAAGGATAATCATGCAAGCGTGGTTTCAACAATTACTGGGCAACGACTTCGGTTTACTGGTGTCTGTCATCGTCAAGATTGTCATCATCATGCTGCCGCTGATTATTACCGTAGCCTATCTGACTTATTTCGAACGTAAAGTTATCGGTTATATGCAACTGCGGGTTGGGCCGAACGTTACCGGACCGTATGGCTTAATCCAGCCGTTTGCCGATGTATTAAAACTGCTGTTCAAGGAAGTTACCCGCCCGTCGCAGGCTAATAAGGCACTGTTCTATATCGGACCGATGATGTCACTGATGCCGGCTTTTGCTGCCTGGGCAGTTATCCCGTTCAGTGAAACATGGTTTCTTACCCGAATTAATGCCGGTTTACTTTATATTCTGATGATTACTTCACTGTCTGTGTATGGTGTCATCATTGCCGGCTGGGCTTCCAATTCTAAATATGCTTTTCTCGGTGCCATGCGAGCTTCTGCGCAAACTATTTCCTATGAGATTGCCATGGGATTTGCGCTGATAGGTGTGATTATGGTTTCCGGAAGTATGGATTTTCATGACATTGTTATGTCTCAGGCAAAAGGTTATGCCGGTGGTTCCATTTTCTCATGGAACTGGCTGCCTTTATTCCCGCTGTTTGTGGTGTATCTGATTTCCGCTGTGGCCGAAACCAACCGTGCGCCATTTGACGTAGCCGAAGGTGAATCGGAAATTGTTGCCGGTTTCCATGTAGAGTATTCCGGTTTTGCTTTCGCGTTATTCTTTCTGGCCGAATACATTTTCATGATTCTGGTGGCTGCTCTGACGGCTCTGCTGTTCTTTGGTGGCTGGTTATCTCCCTTTCCGCAAAGCTGGGGCTTCATTGGTACCCCGAGTGTATTGTGGATGTTTCTGAAAATGGCACTGGTGTTGTACTTTTATCTGTGGATACGTGCAACATTCCCGCGTTACCGTTATGACCAGATTATGCGTCTTGGCTGGAAAGTATTGATTCCGGTAACCATTGTGGCAGTAATTGTATTGGGTTTGTGGATGATTTCACCCCTGAATTTATGGCATTAAGCAGGGAAAGGCTCTGATATGGCAAATATAATTAAAACCTTTCTGATGACCGAGTTGCTTTCGGGTATGAAAGTAACTCTGAAAAACTTCTTTGCGCGCAAGGAAACCATATATTTTCCTGAAGAAAAAACCCCGCAATCAGTTCGCTTTCGTGGTTTGCATGCACAACGACGTTATCCCAATGGTGAAGAACGCTGTATTGCCTGCAAACTGTGTGAAGCTGTCTGTCCGGCCATGGCAATCAATATAGAATCTGAAAAACGTGAGGATGGTACACGCCGGACCACACGCTATGATATTGATCTGACTAAATGTATTTTCTGTGGTTTCTGTGAGGAAGCTTGCCCGGTTGATGCTATTGTTGAAACCCGGATTTTCGAATATCACGGTGAAAAACGCGGTGATTTATATTTCACTAAACCCATGTTGCTGGCTATTGGCGATCGCTATGAAGAAGATATCGCTAAATGCAAAGCCGCAGATGCGCCATATCGTTAAGAGGTGGTCATGAATTTACCATTAATTCTGTTTTATGTATTTGCCGCCGTGATTTTGTTTGGCGCGATAAATACAGTTATTGCCAAAAATCCAGTACATGCGGTTTTGTTTCTGGTTCTGACATTCTGTGCCAGTGCCATGATGTGGATTCTGATGCAGGCTGAATTTCTCGGCATTGTACTGGTAGTGGTGTACGTGGGTGCGGTGATGGTACTGTTCCTGTTTGTCATCATGATGCTCAATATTGATGTTGAGCAGATGCGCGCTGGCTTCTGGCGGCATGCACCTGTTGCAGCACTGGTGGGTATCCTGACTGCTGCCTTACTGATTGTTATTCTGGTAAATCCTCAACTGCATCTGGCGAGTCTGGGTAAGGATTCTCCGCTGCCTGCAGATTACAGCAATGTACATGATCTGGGGATGCAGATTTACACTACCTATCTGTTACCGTTTGAACTGGCGGCTGTATTGCTGGTGCTGGGGATGGTGGCCGCAATAGCTCTGGTTCACCGGCAGACATACAATCCTCGTCGTACCAATCCGGCCGAACAGGTTAAAGTACAGGCAAAAGATCGTTTCCGTATGGTGAAAATGCAGCCTGAAATCACTGCACCGGTCACTGAAGAAGCAAGTAAAGAAGCAACTGAAGGGGAGCAGAAAGCATGATTACCTTAACCCATTATCTGGTGCTCAGCGCAATACTGTTTGCTATTTCTGCCATGGGTATATTTATGAACCGCAAAAACGTGCTCGTATTACTGATGTCAATCGAGTTAATGCTATTAGCGGTAAATTTTAACTTTGTGGCTTTTTCCCGTTATCTCGGCGACACCGCCGGACAGATTTTCGTCTTTTTTATTCTGACAGTTGCTGCGGCAGAATCTGCTATTGGTCTGGCAATTATGGTTCTGATTTTCCGTAACCGTCAGAGCATTAATGTACAGGATCTGGATAGTCTCAAAGGCTAACAGGTGAGAGGAACGAGAGAAAAATTATGAGTGTTTATCTGATTATTGCTTTGGCTCCGCTCATCGGTTCATTACTGGCCGGTTTATGCGGTAAGCTGATCGGCCGTAAAGGTGCGCATAGCGTTACCATAGCAGGCGTAGCCGTTTCGGCAGTACTGTCTGCCTGGGTACTCTATGGTTTTATGACTGGAACCCGTCAGCCCTTTGATGAAAATGTGTATACATGGCTGACCATGGGCGGTCTGGACTTCTCAGTAGGGTTTCTGATTGATACCCTCACTGCCACTATGCTGGTGATTGTGACCAGTGTATCGCTGATGGTGCATATCTATACTATCGGCTATATGAGTGATGATGACGGCTATCAGCGCTTTTTCAGCTATATCTCACTGTTTACTTTCTCCATGCTGATGCTGGTAATGAGTAATAACTTCATTCAGTTGTTCTTCGGCTGGGAGGCTGTAGGGCTGGTGTCTTACCTGCTGATTGGTTTTTACTTTAAACGTGATAGTGCTATTTTTGCCAATCTGAAAGCATTTCTGGTTAATCGTGTCGGCGACTTCGGTTTTGTACTGGGTATTGGTCTGGTACTGGCTTATTTTGGTGGCAGCCTTCGCTATGCTGATGTTTTCCAGCATATTGATCAGGTTAAAAATGCCACTATCGAACTGATTCCAGGTCATCCGTGGTCTTTGATTACCGTTACCTGCATTTTGCTGTTTGTGGGCGCGATGGGTAAATCGGCACAGTTTCCGTTGCATGTCTGGTTACCAGATTCAATGGAGGGTCCGACACCGATTTCAGCTCTGATTCATGCGGCAACCATGGTAACAGCCGGTATTTTCATGGTATCTCGTATGTCACCCCTATATGAGTTGTCTGATACTGCTCTGGGTGTGATTATGGTATCCGGTACCATTACTGCGCTGTTTATGGGCTTTCTGGGTATGATTCAGAATGACATCAAACGGGTGATTGCTTATTCAACCTTGTCACAGTTAGGTTATATGACGGTAGCCTTAGGTGCTTCTGCCTATAATATTGCTGTTTTCCATGTCATGACCCATGCTTTCTTCAAAGCTCTGTTATTTCTGGCCGCCGGTAGTGTGATTATGGGTATGCACCATGATCAGGATATGCGTCATATGGGCGGATTGCGTAAATACATGCCGGTAACATGGATTTGTATGCTAATTGGTTCATTATCGCTGATTGGCACACCATTTTTCTCCGGTTTCTATTCCAAGGATTCAATTATTGAGGCAGTAAAAGCGTCAACGCTGCCATTCAGCAGTGTGGCCTATGTAGCGCTGGTAGCCAGTGTGTTTGTCACCGCATTTTACTCATTCCGATTGTATTTCTTGGTATTTCATGGCGAAGAAAAATGGCGCAAAGCCGAACATAGCGAACATCATCATGCAGAAGAACATCATGGTCTGAAACCACAGGATAATCCGCATGAGAGCCCGCTGGTGGTAACTATTCCGCTGATTCTGCTGGCTATCCCTTCAGTATTTGTAGGTATGTGGGCAATGAAGCCAATGCTGTTCAGTGATTTTTATCAGCATGTGATTTTTATTAATAGTGCTGCACATCCTGCACTGGCATCCGTAGAAGAAGAGTACCACGGCATATTTGCCATGGCTCTGCACAGTCTGACAACTCCTGTGTTATGGCTGGTGATTGCCGGTGTTGTACTGGCGTGGTTCTTCTATATGAAAAAACCACAGATTCCGGCCAGAATTGCTGCATCTATACGTCCGGTTTATACCCTGCTGGATAATAAATACTATCTGGATACTATTTACTATAACGTGTTTGCCAAAGGCAGCCGTCTGCTGGGAACGTTGTTCTGGAAAGTTGGCGACGTTTTCATTATTGATAAATTAATTGTTAATGGTGCTGCACGCGTTGTCGCTGCTGTAGCAGCGCTGATACGGCGAATTCAGACCGGATACATCTATACCTATGCTACAGCAATGGTTGTGGGTGTGTTTGTACTGGTGGCATGGACTTTCTGGCCGTTGCTTAAAACAATGTTTGGCGGTTAATTGCGGGCATTCAACTTGGTATCTTTAGGCTATAAATATGTACGATAACTTACTCAGTTTGGCGATTTGGCTGCCTGTAGTGGCTGGCGTCGCAGTGCTGGCTACCGGCTCAGACAAGCACGCAGGTATAGCCAGAGTGCTGGCCTTAATCGGTGCGCTGGTTTCCTTTCTCATAACCTTACCGCTGTTTTTTAAATTCAACCGTTTAAATGGCGGATTTCAGTTTACAGAATTTCATGTCTGGATTGAGAATCTCAACATCAACTATGCATTAGGTGTGGATGGATTATCAGTTCTGTTTGTGATTCTGAACAGTTTTACTACTTTACTGGTTGTTCTGGCCGGCTGGCAGGTAATCCAGAAACGGCCTGCGCAGTATATGGCCGCTTTCCTGATTATGTCAGGACTGATTAATGGCGCATTTGCAGCAATGGATGCCATCGTATTCTATGTATTCTTCGAAGGCATGCTGATTCCGATGTATCTGATTATCGGTATCTGGGGTGGTCCAAGACGGGTATATGCATCAATCAAATTCTTTCTGTATACCTTAATGGGTTCATTACTGATGCTGGTTGGTTTTGTCTATCTGTCTAATCAGACCGGCAGTTTTTCTATTGAAGAATGGCACAATATCAAGCACCTTGCGATGACGGCGCAAATTCTGCTGTTTATCGCTTTCTTCCTGTCTTTTGCGGTTAAAGTGCCGATGTGGCCAGTGCATACATGGTTGCCGGATGCTCATGTAGAAGCGCCGACCGGTGGTTCAATGGTTCTGGCGGCAATTACTCTGAAAATAGGTGGTTACGGATTCCTGCGCTTTATTCTGCCTATTTTGCCGGATGCAGCACGTTATATTGCGCCGGTAATCATCGTGCTCAGTCTGGTGGCGGTAATTTACATCGGTATGGTGGCACTGGTACAAACTGATATGAAAAAACTGGTGGCGTACTCTTCCATCAGCCATATGGGATTTGTCACTTTAGGCTTTTTCCTGTTTACCGGCGGCTATCTGAATGACTGGGCCTTTAAAGGTGCCATTATGCAGATGATTTCGCACGGTTTTGTTTCAGCCGCTATGTTTATGAGTATTGGTGTGATGTATGACCGGATGCACACCCGCGATATTTCAGCTTACGGCGGTGTCGTAAACAGTATGCCGGTATTTGCTTCTTTCATGCTGTTCTTTGCTATGGCTAATGCCGGTTTGCCCGGTACATCAGGATTTGTGGGCGAATTTATGGTCATTGTCGGTGCAGTAAAAACCAATTTCTGGGTTGGTGCACTGGCGGCGTTAACCTTGATTTATGGTGCAGCATATACCTTGTGGATGTTTAAACGGGTTGTTTTTGGTGCCATCAAAAATCCGGAAGTTGCGCAATTAAAAGATGTAAACAAACGCGAACTGCTAATTCTGGTGATTCTGGCTGTAGCGGTACTGGGATTTGGTTTGTATCCGGAACCGTTTATCGCTGTCGTGCATCAGGCAGCAAATGATTTGATAGTCCAAGCGGCACAAAGCAAACTGTAAGGAAATGTGAATGAACTGGACAGATTTAACAATATTTCCCGCTGCACCGGATATGGTGCTGACTGTAGTACTGTTTACAGTATTGCTGGTGGACTTATGGCTTAATGACCGACAACGCTGGATAACCTGTACCCTGTCAGTTATCGGTCTGATACTGACCGCCGCGGTACAGTGTCTGGTATGGAAAGAACAGCCGCAATATGCCTTCCATGATATGTTTGTACTGGACGGCATGGCTCAACTGGCCAAGTTATGCATGTATGTACTGGTTATTGCCTTGTTTATTTACAGCCAGACTTATCTGCGTGCTAAACATATTTATCAGGGTGAATTCTATACGCTAACCCTGTTTGCGCTGCTGGGCATGAATATTATGGTTTCAGCCAGCCACTTCCTGACTTTATATGTTGGGCTGGAGCTGCTTTCGCTGGCGCTTTATGCTTTAATTGCCCTGCAGCGCGATAGTGGTCGTGCTTCTGAAGCTGCATTGAAGTATTTTGTGCTTGGTGCACTGGCCTCAGGTTTACTGTTATACGGTATTTCCCTGATATACGGTGCAACAGGTACATTACAGCTGCAGCAGGTGCTTGCTGCCAGCCAGGAAACAACCAATCCGTGGTTATTGAAACTCGGACTGGTATTTATTGTTGCCGGTATTGTATTTAAACTGGGTGGAGTACCATTTCATATGTGGGTGCCGGATGTGTATCAGGGTGCGCCGACTGCAGTTGCTGCACTGGTGGGTACAGCACCGAAAATTGCAGCCACAGTCTTCGCTTTCCGTATCCTGGTTTACGGTCTGCTGACTCAGTGGGAAAGCTGGCGTGAATTACTGTTGCTGCTGGGTATTGCCTCACTGTTTGTGGGTAATCTGGCTGCTATCATGCAAACCAACATTAAACGTATGCTTGGTTTTTCAACAGTAGCCCATATGGGTTTCATTATGCTGGCTCTTCTGTCCGGTCAGTCTGGCTGTGCTGCGGCTATGTATTATGCAATAACCTATGCTTTAATGGCCTCTGTAGCATTTGCTATTCTGGTTCTGCTCTCCGGCAAGGATGTTGAATGCCAGAATATCAGTGATCTTGCCGGTCTGAACCAGAAAAATGCATGGTATGCATTTTTAATGCTGCTGGCGATGTTTTCAATGGCCGGTATTCCGCCATTGATGGGCTTTTATGCCAAGCTGGCCGTTATTAAAGCGTTATTGGCCAGCGGCTATCTGTGGGTTTCTGTGTATGCAGTAATAATGTCGCTGATTGGTGCTTTCTATTATCTGCGTGTGGTTAAAACCATCTATTTCGATAGTCCGGATTCTGTTGCTGAACCGGCATTCAATATGACTTTTCTTGGTAAAATCGTTTTATCTGTTAACGGTTTATTATTGCTGTTATGGGGTATTTTGCCTGATGGAGTAATGAACTGGTGTGTACAGGCATTACTGCATAGTTAATCTGAATTTAGTCCTTCAACAGCAGCCACTACGGCTGCTGTTTTTATAACAGCCGTACACACTTATCAAAACAAATGCGCACAGGTAAAATAACTGTTCAACCGTTGACATAACAACTGCATAATAAGCATGAATAACTCAGAATTTGATATCTGCCAGACTGAATGTGTGGTAGTAAAAGTAGGTTCCAGTCTGGTGACCAATGGCGGACATGGGGTAGATCAGAATATTCTGAATAACTGGGCACAGCAGATTGCGCAATTACGTGCACATGGTATTCAGGTAGTACTGGTATCTAGTGGTGCTATTGCAGAAGGTATGAAACGGCTGGGCTGGCAGGTACGTCCCAAAGCAATTAATGAATTACAGGCTGCCGCCGCAGTGGGGCAAATGGGACTGGCTCAGGCATACGAGATTGCGTTTGAATCACTGCATATCCGGACAGCACAGATTTTGCTGACACATGATGACTTGAGTCACCGTACCCGCTATTTAAATGCCCGTAGTACTATCCGCACTCTGCTGGAGCAGGGAGTAGTACCGATTATTAATGAAAATGATACAGTTACCATTGATGAAATCAAACTTGGCGATAATGATACCCTTGGTGCTCTGGTAACTAACCTGATTGAAGCTGATGTACTGATTATTCTGACAGATCAGAATGGTCTGTATGACAGAGATCCGCGTAAGCATACTGAAGCCAGACTGATTCATAAAATTGCTGCCAATCATCCAGACCTGGAAAGTATGGCCGGCGGAGCAGGCAGCAGCGTGGGCACCGGAGGTATGTATACCAAAGTACTGGCTGCAAGACGAGCTGCTTTAAGCGGTGCTGCAACCTGTATCGCCAACGGGCATGCTGAAAATGTATTAGTCCGGTTACTTGAAGGCGCACAAACGGGTACTTTATTTACCCCGGCCGGTAGCCGGTTGAGCGCACGCCAGCAATGGTTACTTGGGCAGGTACAACTGGCTGGTAAGTTAACCGTTGATGAGGGTGCGGAACAGGCACTGAAAACACAGCACTCCAGTCTGCTGGCTATCGGTTGTGTTGCTGTCAGTGGTCATTTTGATCGTGGCGCATTAGTGGCAGTATGTAATCAGGCCGGTAAAGAAATTGCCCGCGGACTGGTTAATTATAATGATCATGAAATTGGGCGTTTATTGCGGCAGCCGTCTCAGGCTATAGAAGAATTATTGGGCTATGTGGCAGAACAGGAACTGATCCATCGGGATAATATGGTATTACGTCGTGATTGAAGCGGATATTGAAAAATTCTGCCAAATCCGATAAAGAGATAATATTTACCAGCAGGCTGTAAGCTTAAACAGCAACCAATCTAAGATTTGTTTTTAATAAAGCAGATTAAAGTAGCCTGATAAATATATATACCATCATTAAATTTGTCTGTGTTATCAAAAAGTGCCGTTTTCAGTATCAGGTAAATTTATAGATATCTGAGCATAATCTGCCATGTAGACAGATTGCCACTATAAAGGTAGTAAATATCTTCTCAGGCTATGGATGCTGAGTTTATCGCTATGGTGCGATTATTACATGACAGAATCATAATAACAAATGTCTCCAGTTTTTGAATCAATAATTTTCATGTAACCACCTGTAAGTATTTCTCCTGTTGTGAAAAAACTAGGTTTTTCTATTAATACCACTTTACCCTCCAGCTGATGTCTCCAATATAAATATCCATCATTAATAATTTTATTAAATTCAGCATGCTTATTATTGATTTTACTATAATTAGCAATTATATTGTTGCATGAACATTCTGATTTCGGTTCTCCAGAATGTGACTCACAACTATTGGGTCGCCAGGGAAACTCCAATTTTTCCTGATAACTTAAATCAAATAAATAATATTTAGCAAATTTCAGGAGTTGTAAATACCCCATTGTTAGCACACAAACCAAGTAGAAAATCATGCTATTTGTTTCATGTTTCTATATTCAATTGGTGTCATATTATTTAATGCTTCATGCGGTCTTTCTGTGTTATATATTTCTAACCACTCTTCCGTTATTTTTCTTGCTTGTTCCAGATTTTTGAATAAATACAAATCTAATACCTCCGTTCGATATGTTCGGTTAAATCGTTCTATATAGCCGTTTTGATAAGGACTACCAGGTTTAATGTAATCTATGCTTATTCCATGTAATTTTGCCCAGCTTGTGAATCTATTGGCAGTAAATTCTGCTCCATTATCAACTCGTATTTTTAATGGATAACCATGATATTGAGCTAGTCTATCTAAATACCGGGTAATTCTACCTGCCGATAAACTGACCGCAATATCAATGCCTAATGCCTCACGATTAAAGTCATCAATAACATTAAAGGTTCTAAATCTACGATGATTTTCAGAACGATCACTCATAAAATCCATTGACCAACATTCTCCCAGACGACTTGGTACTGATAATGGTTGTGGATAACGCTGGGGTAATCGTTTATTTCGTTTAGAGCGAATGTTGAGTTTTAATTGACAATAAACCCGATAAACCCGTTTATGATTCCACTTATATCCCAGTTTCCTGATTCGATGAAAACACTTAGGAAATCCCCAACGTAAATGCTTGTCTGTTATTGACTTGAGTAACGCAATAATCCTAGAGTCATCTGCCGATTTAGGTTGATAGTAGTAAGCACAGCGACTTAAATTCACAATAGTGCAACTCATTTTAATTGTTACACAGTATTGTGACTGAAGTGTTTGTGCCCAACACTTACGAACTGACGTCGGCACTATAGCTTTTTTATTATTTCTTGCTGAAGCTGAGAGGTTAAGCTTAATTCGGCATACATTTGTTTGAGTTTACGATTTTCAGCTTCCAGCTGTTTTAAGCGCTTAATATCCGAAGATTGCATACCGCCATATTTATCTCGCCATTTATAAAAAGTAGAAACGGCCATACCATATTTACGGCAAAGCTCTTTGACAGAGATGCCAACTTCAGCTTCATTTAAAATAGATACAATTTGATGCTCTGAAAATTTTTTCATATTGAAATTCTCCTTAAAAATATCATAGAGAATTTTCTACTTTCTTGCTGTACTATTTTAGGGGATAGTTACAGAGTTAATATAAAATAATAGACATAAACAAAAAATAGTAGAAATAAACATAAGAAAACATAATTTATTTATAATATACTCTTTTCTGTTAAATTTTTGCTTATTCATATATATTGGTTAATTATTGTCAAATAGATAGTATATCATTAATAAAAATTATTAGTCATAACTACCATCAAAATTAATATAGTGTTACGTCAGATCAACTAAACTGGTGCTTATTTCATTAGAGCTATAAATAAATTATTTAAAATAAATTCATGCTAAGCAGTAAATATCTTCTTTAAAAGAAAACCGGCGGATGCTGAAATTATAAATTAATATTAGATCCGGAATAATGCATAGTATTGAATTGTTTTATGTAATATAAAATGAAAAAGATGGTGCTTCCTGCATATATAGAAAAATTATTGGGCTATGTGGCAGAACAGGAACTGATCCATCGGGATAATATGGTATTACGCCGAGACTGAAGCAGATATTGAAAATCCGATAAAGAGATAATATTTACCAACAGGTAGTAAGCTTAAACAGCAACCAATCTAAGATGTAGTATAGGGCAATTTGTTTTTAATAAAACAGATTAAAGTAGCCTGATAAATACATATACCGTCATTAAATTTGTCTGTACGATCAGAAAGTGCCGTTTTCAGTATCAGGTAAATTTATGGATATCTGAGTATAATCTGCCATGTAGACAGATTGCCACTATATCGGTAGAAAATATCTTTTCAGGCTATGGTTGTTGCGTTTATCGCTGTTGTGCAGTTATGGATTGATTGATTCAAAGAAACAAATGTCTTTTGTTTTTAAATCAGTAATTGATATTTGACCAAGTGTATGTAATCCTCCAGCGAAAAAATGAGGTTTATCTATTATCACCATTTTACCCACAAGTTCAGTTTCCGAATATAAATATCCATCATTAGTAATTTTCTTATAGTTATAAATCATATTTTTGCATGAACACTCTTCATTCAATTTTTCAGAAGGTGAGTCACACCATTCGAGTACCCAATGAAACTTCATTGATATGTTCTGATAGCTTGAATCATATAAATAATGTTTAGCAAGTTTCGAGGTACATGTCAAAGGAAGGAATAAAATAAAAGCCATAAGCAGGATATAAAGTAACTTATTTATAATATACTTTTTTCTGTTAGATTTCTGCTTATTCATATATATTGGTAAATTATTGTCAAATAGATAATATATCATTAACAAAAATGAGTTTGCCACAATTGCCATTAAAATTAATGAAATGTTGCGCCTGATCAACTAAACCGGTGCTGATTTTATTAGAGCTATAAATAAATTATTTAGAATAAATTCATGCTAAGCAGTAAATATCTTCTTTAAAAGAAAACCGGCGGATGCTGAAATTATGAATTAATATTAGATCCGGAATAATGCATAGTATTGAATTGTTTTATGTAATATAAAATGAAAAAGATAATAATGCATATTGGTTATTCTGCATATACCAGAATAACCAATATGATTTGTATTGTTTTTTTACAAAGAAAAAAGATTCAGTTTGGAAATAATTACCAGTTTCTTTATTTATTAAGCCTTACCAGTTAATCTTTAATCCGACAGAACCATTTACCGGCGCTTTGGTATGTGCATCACCACCATTAGACCATGTATGGCCGATTTCACCATAAGCTTTTACTTTGTTTGTAATATCGTAAGTACCGCCAATTGCCAGCTCAGTGCTGGCATGAGAGGCACCGGCATTTAATCTGGTTGTGGCTACATTAGTAATGTAACTAGTATGGTCGGCACCACCAGGTGAGTAAAAGAAATTTACCCGGGCATAGGGTCGCAGATTTCCTTTATTCAGTTGATAGCTGCCTTCGAGTCTTCCGCCAAGGCGGAAGAGCCAGGCATTATTGTGTCCGTGACTGACTGTAGTACGTCCGCTGATATCAGAATCATTTAAATCCAGCCACTGATGAATAATCTGAGCCTGCGGTTCAAGCTTCCAGTTGCTGCTGCCCAGAGTAAACGGCTGACCTATTTCTACTGAAGCCGTAACGCCATGACCTTTCTGTTTGCCGGTCGGATTGTTATCCGGTTTAATATCAACATGATGGCGGGCACCCTGTATTACAAAATCTGCATAAGCACCATTTTCACGGGTGTAATTACCATATGCGCCGATAAAGTAAGATTTGGTTGTGTTTTTACCTGCTCTGGTATCAATACCGCTGGTAAAGCCGTCGACATCGAGATTGCCGTGCAGATAGCCGACATATCCGCCGGCACGCCAGCCGTTGCTGCTCCAGATATCACTGCCCAGTTGTAAACCGGCATAATTACCGGTAGTACGGGCATTGGCCGGCCCGTTTTGCTGAATATCAGTACGGCTGGCAATCACTCTGCCCCAGCTCATACGTTCATCAGGCAGAGGAGTGGAACCGATACGCTGATGCATATTAGCGAGCATAAGGCTGTCGGCCTGTCGTAACTGAGAGGCAACTGCGGCAAATAATGGTACTTCTTTACGGTATAGTGGTCTGAGTTTTGATGGTTTAGTTGTCGTACCACTATCACCAGAGTTGCCGTTACCGGAGTTGTTACCACCAGAGTTGTTACCACCAGAGTTGTTACTACCAGAGTTGTTACCACCAGAGTTGTTACCACCAGAGTTATTGCCACCGGAATTATCGCCACCGGAATTATCGCCACCGGAATTATCATCACCCGGGTTTGTTTGCTTTTGAGAGCGTAAATACCAGTTATTCCCGTTTTGCTGCAAATCACCTTTAAACAAATGGTATTCATATGCACCTCTGTCTAAATGATCGCCTTCCAGTGCAAAAGCATCTCCGGTACTGTTACCATTAATATGTACCAATTCAATGCCATTAGTATTTCCGGTATCGCCGCCAAGACCATCAATGCTGGCAAATCTGATGGTGGTTTTACCTGTCACATTACCCTGAACAGTCAGTTTATCGGCAGTATTGTCAGCAATGCTGTCATTATCTTTTAAAGCAGAATTAAGTTTCAGATCCAGAGTCAGTTTACCGCCATTACCCTGATAATTTCCGTTAATCGTTAAATTGTCTCCGGTGAAATTACTATTGAGATTAATATTGCCTGAGTTAAACACATCGCCATTAATCTGTGCCTGTCTTAGGGAACCGATAAGATTGATTGTGGTACCATTCCCGATATTAAGCTGATTAGTATTCAAATCTCCGCTCAGAGTGAGCATACTGTTTTGAGCAAGATTTATTTTTTCCCAGTTACGAATAGCAATATTTCCGGCTGTACCATTATTATTTCCGGTGGTTGAACCGGTTAATGACTGATTAATATTCAGTGTATCAGTCATTCCGTCATTACTGCTGGTATCGTCCCCACCATCGACTACAGTAATATTACTGATATTGGCTCCGCGATTGATGAAAAGAGTGTCACTACCGTTACCCAGTTCAATACGTCCGATGACTTTTGAACCGCTATCCAGCGTAACATTAGCATTACCATCTTCATCACTAATAGCCAGACCAGAAGCCGCTGAAACACTGGTACCGGTATTAAGGGTAATAGTTGTTTCACTGTTTGGTTTATCCTGAATAAAAATACCTGCTTTCGAACCTCCAGTTATTTGATTGGCCAGATTAAGTTCAGTACTACCTGAACCAAAATTGTGTATCTCAATGCCGCTGATTCCACCTTTAATTGTCCCTCCCGATTGAATAATGCTGATATCTGTAGCCCGCTCCCCGTTTTCAGCCCAGATTCCGTATCCCCTTGTGGCTGTAATTGACCCGTTAGAAGTAATTTGTGTGGCACCGTAAGCATGATTATTTGCAACGATACCATTAGTACCGGCATTGATAACAAGTGATTCGATGCGCAGCCCTTGAGCCTGATTTGTATTGGTTACGCTGATACCTGTATTTTTATCTGCTGTTACTGATGCCTTATTGAGGATTGTGGTTTTGCCTGTTCCATTATTGGTTGCATATATACCGTTATCTGTACCGGATATAAGGTTAGTATTTATATTCAGCTCGTTTGTATTATTGCCATTATTAACAAAAATACCATTACCAGATGTAGCAATAACATTACCAGTTGATGTAATGTCAGTGGAACCATTTCCAGAGTTAATAGCGTAAATACCGTTACTTGTACCTTCAATAGTGCCACTTGTAGCAATAGTTAATTTCCCTCCGTGATTCTCGCTAAAAATTCCATTGCCATCTTTTCCTTGCACATCTTTAGTTTCAATGGTTGTATTACCAGTACCATTATTATATGCATAAATACCATTGGTATGTCCCAGAACGGCTTGGCGGGTGGTTACATTTAAATTTGTTGATGATGTATTTACATTATTAACCCATATAGCATCAGTAGTGCGTGATTCAATGCCTTTATTAACGATAAGTGTCGTTGACCCTGTACCATTGTTATATGCATAAATACCATGTGCCTGACCAAGAACAGTATCAGTAGTAATAAATAAATCCTTTGATCCGGCATTATTGACAGCATAAATAGCATCATCAGTATCAGATATGATATCATCATTCGCTGTTATTTTTGTGGAACCGTTGCCTCCATTATTGATACTAATACCTTTGCGTTGTTTGCTATGGACGGCTGCTGTTGAGAGATTGACATCTGTTCCTGCGTTATTAATGTAAATACCTTTAGTATCAGAAGTTAACATATCTTGTGTGGTGTTAATTGTAATTGCACCCGTCCGGCTGTTATTTGTTGCATCGATATCCGTTATGTTTTTATTATTTGCGTTTACAGTTAAATTCCCGGCACCATTTTGATTGATAATTGTAAGCGACTGATTTAATTCAGTGTCGGATGTATTGATGGTCTGATTGGAAGGATCTCTGTTTTCAATGCGATTATCGCTGATGGTAGTGTCAGCATATGTACTAATAACAGGCGTGTTTTCTCGAAAAGTTGTGCAAACTTTGTTGTCTGGTGCTGAAAGCGGACATTGTGCATAAGCCAGTCCGGTAGTTGCCATGCTGACAGCTATAATGCTAACCAGCCTGAGCCGTGCATTTTTACCCCCTTTCCGGGCTAATTCTGATGTAACGATATATGCCTGTACTTGCGCATTCCAGATAAGTTTGTAGATTTTATTCATATTGGTTAGGATAATCAGGTAAATGAGAATTATGTTTCAGTCAAACACCGTAGTTAGATATATACATTTTTAAATCAACATATAAACATATAAATAAGATATATCTTTTTTTTATTCGACTATAAAAAATTGATGAAGTCAAAAAATTAACTATATGAAAATTAGAATTTAAATGTTAGAAATTGTAAAATATTATTATATCAATAATAACTGAATGGCATTAATGCTGTTTGAAATTTAAACATTATAGGGCAGGCTGCAAAAGCGTTAGCCGGACAATTTTATACCTTTAGAATATTTTTTTATGTCGGTATTATCATTCAAATGTATGCTTTGGTAAGAAAATTTTAGACCAAATAGTTATATTTTATGAATATAGAATGAGATAAAAATAATAATCAGGTGATTTAATTTTTTAACCTGTTGTAAATTAGTTTCAAAATTATCCAAAATATGTTTAATAATTTTATAGAGACGCCCGCCGAAAAATTATCTCTTTGTGCATTTTTAGGTAAGTGCGGATTGTTGATAGATTATAGAAAATTACTTAAGACATATAATAATATTGAAATGCTGTTTGAAGATTAAGTAACGCTCTGTTGGAGAGTTTTATGAGAATAAATTAGATAACAGATTTAAGTTTAATCACACATAAATATTATCAGACATACGAAAATTTGTCTCATCTTACCAATAGATTTGCTAATAATAAATCAGAAATTATTTAATCACTGATAAATGCAATACTAAACTGAAAATACAGCTTACCAGCTAAAATTAATACTGTATGTCTGTATATCCGATATTTCCCGATATGATATCAATTTATATTGTGTTAGCATTACTGTGGTTACTCCGATTCTGAACCTGTGCAACGAAATATTCCGGCACAGGTTTTTTCTTGATAACTGACTTTATATTTTTCTGCTTTTCTTCTTATTCTGTCACAATAGATAATTATCTGGTCAGGAAATATATATGGCAGAAGTTATGGTATTGGTTGTAGAAGATGAAGCTGCAATTTCTACCCTGATTCAATTTACTCTCGAGCAGGCTGGCTTTGTTGTTCAATGTGTACCCAGTGTAGAAGCTGCACAGCCGTTATTGCAGGCCAGACTGGCTGATGTACTGTTACTAGACTGGATGTTACCCGGACTTTCCGGTCTTGATTTTATCCGGCAGCTGCGCAATGATATTCGCAGTCGTGATTTACCCATTATTCTATTAACAGCACGCGGTGAAGAAACAGATAAAGAGCAGGGGCTGAATCTGGGTGCAGATGA
This sequence comes from Snodgrassella sp. M0110, assembly GCF_016101465.1. Lineage (NCBI taxonomy): Bacteria > Pseudomonadati > Pseudomonadota > Betaproteobacteria > Neisseriales > Neisseriaceae > Snodgrassella > Snodgrassella sp. M0110. Next base: position 45,904 of record NZ_JACFQM010000009.1, read on the forward strand.
CTACATTACTAAACCTTTTTCACCACGAGAACTGATTGCGCGAATTAATGCACTTTTGCGCCGGCGTGCTCCGCAAAAAACCAGTGTACCTCTGCATATTTATGGTCTGGAACTCGATCCGCAGCAGCAGCGTGTACAAGTAAACGGACAAACCATTTCCTTCGGACCCAGTGAATTTAAGTTATTACATTTCTTTATGACACATCCGGATCGTATATACACCCGCAGCCAGCTTCTGGATCTTGTCTGGGGTGATCATGTGTTTGTTGAGGAGCGTACGATAGATGTTCATATCCGCCGGTTAAGACGGGGACTTGAAACAGTGGGGCATGACCACCTTATCCAAACTGTGCGTGGCAGCGGCTATCGCTTTTCACCATAGCCGTAAATACTTCTTAAATTTATCTTCTGTGAAATGACATGCTTCTATCTGAACTGCGCCATCATTTATATTTAATACTGGCAACCATGATTGTGGTTGTCGTAGCGTCATTGCTGGCTGGCGGCCTGCAATTCATGCTGATTAGCTTGTGCTGCCTGTTTTTTTTGTGGTTGGCGGGTTACTGGTATCATTTATTTAAACTGGTTCGGTGGCTGGAAAGACCGAAATTACGTAATGTGCCACAGGGGATCGGGATCTGGAACAATATTTTCAATACTTTGATGCTACAGGCACGTAGCCGTAAAAAGCGCAAACAGAAACTGGGTGTCGCCTTGTTACGCTTTAACCGCATTGCTGAAACTATACCAGAGGGCGTATTAATCCTCGGGCAGGATGGACATATTCAGTGGCTGAACCATCTGGCTGCAATCCATTTGAATCTGGATGCTGAACAAGACAATAACAGTATGCTGACTGATCTGATTGAAAATATTGATTTCCGGCGATTTTTGGATGAGCCGGCAACAGAATCGGTGAATATAAAGCTTACACTTGAAAATATGAACAGCGGATTACCACGTGTATTAAATATTATCCGTACTCCGTTTGACGAACAGGCAACCCTGATTATTACTCAGGATATTACTGCTGCCGAACAGGTAAACGCTACCCGGACTGCATTTGTGGCCAATGTTTCGCATGAGCTGCGTACTCCTTTAACTGTAATCAACGGCTTTCTGGAAACCTTAACGGATATGCCGGATTTGCCGCAAGAGCAGCGTCAGTCATTTATTGCACTGATGAGTAAGGAAGGGGCGCGCATGAATCATCTGCTGGCTGATCTGCTGACTTTATCACGGCTGGAAAATCAGGTTGTTTCATCTGTGCGCAAGCAGCCGGTGAATCTGAGTACTCTGGCTGAGCAGGTGGTATTTGAAGCTGAGATACTGTCAGAAAATAAACACCATTTTATCTGTGAAATAGCTGCAGATATCTGGATAGAGGGGATTCAGCAGGATTTATATAATGCGTTCAGTAATCTTCTGTTTAATGCCGTACGCTATACACCGCAATATGGAACCATTACCATCCGGCTTTATAGTGAACAAGATAGTGAACAAGACGAAAACAACTATCAGCAGACTGTGTTTCAAGTGAGCGATACTGGCCCGGGGATTGCTGCGGAGCATATTCCTCATCTTACCGAACGCTTTTATCGTGTAGATTCAGGACGTTCGCGCCAGAGCGGAGGAACCGGCCTCGGATTGGCTATTGCCAAATACGCACTGGCTGAACATGGCGGCAAATTACAGATTGAAAGCATTGCCGGCCACGGCAGCACCTTTAGTGCCGTCTTACCGCAAATGAATAATAAAGTACTTGACAGCAGCCGCACTCCTGCCTAAAATGCGCGCTCTTGGGTCGTTAGCTCAGTCGGTAGAGCAGCGGACTTTTAATCCGTTGGTCGAGCGTTCGAATCGCTCACGACCCACCATTTCTCCTGCGTACCCTTCAATATCTTACGCATTTATCCAGAGTTTCTGTTTTTCTCCCTAATTATCAGTTGTGACAAAACTGTGATATTTCTATGTCATGATGTTGTCAATCTTTGATGCATGCTGAATTAAATACTCTGGTGCTGAATGAGCATATCTTTGCCTCCATTTCTAAAGATTCCCATTTGAAAGTCATCTCTAAAACGCCATCTTCAACTAGTCTGGTAGCTCATATATGCCCTGAATCATGCCGGTTGAATTTTTACTTGAAACCTCTGCAGGTGGGGTATTCCTGATTCAGTGCGGCCAGTAATAGTATTTATATTTCCAGATCCGAGCTGTTCTAGCTTATTTTGTATTTTTTAAGTGATATTCAGTATTCGCTGCACTTGTATATAGGTCGTTTAATTTCAGAAACCGGACTATGTCCGCGTTAGATATTTTAGTCTGTATCAATTTAATAATTGTCATCTTTGAGCGGCTCAAGTTTAGAAGATTTTTTCTTGTAATCAATTCTCAGTTATAAAAATTAAAAAATGTATTATCAAAATAAAATAGATAAAATAATGAAATCAAATTGAACTCAAAAAATTCGCTGATTTAAGTCTTTATTTCCTGAGTATTTCGAAAAATGACTAAAAAACAAATTAAGAATAAGGATTTTTTAAATTAAATCCGCTCCCGCCCCAGATAGGCAACAGCCGGTAAAACGGGGCTATTTGCCAGATACTGCTTATGCTGAAGAGCCGGAGAAGGCTAAATTACTGGTTTTTTATTATTTGAAGGTTTCTGCTGGAATATGGTTCTGATTTGATTAATACAGTAGTTGAAATGATTAAGAATGATTAATTTTATCAGCTACTACTTTGACTAGAAAATTGGAACCGTTGTTACAGAGCAGTAAAACCGTAAAATTTATTAATAAGAATAATAATATTAAATATACCAAGTATAGACAGAACGTTGTATAAATAATTTTTTAATGATTAAAATGCAAAATTACATAGATAATTTAGTTGAAAATTTGATTTTTAGAATAAATATATGTTAAAAATTATTTATATTTTAACTATATAAATTGCAGGAAAGTTATGATAAAAATCAGTAGCAGATTTGCCATGCTTTTCTTATGTTTTTTTTTCTCACAATCAGGATTTGCAAGAATCACAACTAATGCAAATGATCCGGAAGTGAAGTCAAAATGTGCAGATGGCACATATTCAACTTCAACCGGAAGGGGTACATGTTCTCATCATGGCGGGGTTGTTTATGATGATTTGCCAACAAGAAGAAAATCAAATAAAAAACCAAAAACTGAACAACCAAAAAATACTATTAAATGTAAAGATGGAACTTCAACTAAAGCAGGAAAAGGGGCTTGTTCGCGACACGGTGGAATAGCACGATAGAAATTTAAGCAATAGTGTGAGAATAATATTTTTAAAGTAGTATTTTGCGCTTAAAAATATTTAAATTTAAGAAAGGCTATTACCGCTTTTATACAATTACTTTGGTTGCCTGTACAACCAAAGTAATTAGTAAAAGTATAAAGAGATTTAAATTCTGATAAATTTAATTAAAAGTACATTTGAAGCTGATTTAATGTGGATTCATTTTTACTATTAACTACCAGGTAAATAAATATTATTTTTTATTTTTAGTGTTCAATATCATGAACATTATTATTTTGTGATTGCTGATGATTTAAATCATTGCACAAATTTATCAAAAATAGCTGGCACCCATGTAGTAAATCAACATTAGAGATTTCAGATGTCAATTTACTGATAACTCTGGATCCTGTTCTATATTAATTCTTATACAATTTTCTGGCTATTTTGGCATATAGTAATTAACATATAGTAATTAAAAAGTTGGGTTTTATGATTCTGAGTCATCCCATTTCTGCAGCAGTTCCAATGGTATAGTGTTAACTACTTCGGAAAATCGTTTGCCGACCAGTCGTTCAGCCTGGCGTAGCAGAGGAATAGTAGGGCTGCTTGGTTCATGAGCTTCAAACCAGTTACGGATGTCTTCAATACGCTGAAGTGCATCAAAGCGGTCGGTAATCGCAGCCGGCAAAAACTTCTCTGACTCATTCATTATTGTTTCTTCCGGAGAAGAAAGAGTCATTTCTGCAGTTTCAGTGATTGATGTTTCACTGGAAACTGTTTGTGTATCTGCCTGTATATTATTTTCATCAATAGTTTCGCGTTTTGGGGCAGCTCGGGTTTCATTATCCTGTAATATTTTCAGCAATTTTTTTAGCGGATTTAAATCTGGTGCTGTATTTTTCAGAATTTCATCAGCCCAGGTTTGCAGCTTATCAAGGATCGGTATAGTTTCATCCAGTGCTGTCAGAGCCTGACTGGCACGTAAACGTAAATCCACCAGCTGTCGCCGAACCGAATCAGGTGCCAGTGCATCAGCAGGGCGCGGTATTGATAAAGATCGTTCTACGTCCCTGATTTGCAGTCGCAGTGCTGAATTGCTCGATAAAGTAATACTGCGGATATCAGCCATTACTCCTTCCGGATCGATGAGTGCCGCCAGAGCATTGCTGCGTACCAGAGCCGCATCTTCTTCATCACCTGTTTCATCAGATTCAATCTGCGGATAAATATCTTGCGGATAAGTACTACAGGCTGATTCCAGTAACTCTAACCCATCGCGCAATCCTGTAGCACCATTAAGCTGGATTTTGCTGCGAAGCAAGATAATGTAAATCCGGATGTCTTTGGTACGCAGTAGCAATCTCAATGCATCACGTTCGATTTCATTCCAGTTTACGCCTTCCGGTTTGTTGACGAAATCACCGTATTGCGCTTCTGGCTGTTCAGTAGAATTAGAGAGTAATAGCAGAAATTCCGGATCGTATTCAAGGTTGCTGCCACAGGGCTGCTCATCAGACACAGGCGCAAGAAGATCCGCATATTTTGGATTGGTTTTTGATTTTTTGTTACTCATTATTTCCTCACAACTCTCTGATACCGGCATATTGTTCAGGTTGATAGGTCATGCCGGTAACCGGAAGATCATCTATTGATTGTCCCAGCCATGTTGTCCAGCCCAGACGCTGGTCAGAACCAATTTGTGCCGGTGGCGCTGAACGCGGATTAAGCTGGAGTTGAATTTCCCATTCATACTCATAACCGACAAAAGCTCTGACCCATTCGATTAGCCTCGGTAAATCACGCCCGTTAGGTAAAAAATGTAAGTAGTTGTCCAGATTTAAGGGACCAATCGTCAGGCGAAATTTATGCTGGCGATCCGGTACCATTTGTCCTACCAGAGCGCCTTCACCCATAACAGATGCTGGCCCGGGAACTCCAAGACGGGTACGCTCTTCATCAGCAACCGGGATCCAGTGTAATACGTATTCCTGAAGATTAAACGGAACACCAAAATAATATGATAATGTTGAGGTAATACCATCCGGATTACGTGCTTCACGTACCAGATGAGCCCCGGCTGCCAGTCTGGGATGAGAGGGGAGCGGGCTATCAGTAATTTCATCAAGGCTTTGTCCGCTCAGGCTGGCAATATAAAATGAGAAATCTTCTGCATCGCCTCTGTCCAGTCCGCCGCCGGCTGATTGTGCACTTTGCCATGCATTGTAAAATTGTGTCAGATAACGATGATGAAACAGATCGGTAAAATCAACTAATGTTGTGTCACGATTACTGTCCCGCCGACTCAGGGCAGTTTCGGTATAGTGCATTGGTAACGGACCGTTTGCTCCCCATAAACCGAGTCCGTATAGCTGTATTCGAAACTTTCCTTCTGATGTCAGGGAGGCATCAGCAATTTCACGAGGTGCGAATACCAGAGAAGGTGATTGCCCGAGCCGAAATGGTTCCTGCTGAGGAAGTGCGGCATGTCCGATTGGCATTTTTAGCTGAGACTGTGCACCAAATCGGCGCATGAGACTCAGATATCCGTAACGCCATGGTGTTTCGCTTGCCCTGTTAAGAGTCTCATGCCAAGTGCTATCGGATGTATTTACCGGTTCAGCTGGCTGATTCATCAGATGGCACCCCTTCCGCCCATGCGTACCGGCCAAAGTGCAATTTGTCCGCGCTGTATACTATGTAATGCAGTTTGTGTGAAAGTATTAATGGCGACATGACGCGACAGATAATGCTCTAGAATGAGACCGAACAAATAAGGGCTGACACCGGAAAATCCATCTTCATCAATGGTTAGTTCGCATTTAATACCACGTCCGTAAACTAAAGGACCTGCTCCCGGTAAACGTCGGGTAACCGGTTCCGTTTTTGCTCCGATCAGGCTTTGTATCTGACGTAATTGCGGGCTGTCATGTGTCGGTACGAACAGCCGTAACATATCCCGTAGTGCCTGTCCTCCCGGGCGGTGGGCCATATCTGATAATGGCAGATAGTTGAAAGATAATTGCCGGATCAGGCGCCAGGCAATTTCTCGCTCTGCAAAAGGTGCGCGCGGTGGACGTGGTGGCCGAATCAGACCGATACTTTCTACTGGTACTGAATCATCAATAGACAAGTCATCAATGCCATTACGGGGAACCAGAGTGGCCAGATCACGATTGGTAAGTAAAGCTGTAGCTGACAGGTATCGCAAATATTCTGAATAAGGTGCATCATTCTGGTCAACCAGAGACAGAAAAATTTCAGTGCCGATATAGTTGGTGCGTGTACCGTATTTGCGTGCATTATTGGACAGTTTGCGTTGTTCCCTGCGCAATGAAAAATAGCGGCCATAATTACCTTCATCATTGTTAAGGGTATGATAAAGCGGGCGGAACGTTAGCTCTTCTGTCGTTTTGGCTCTTAATCCGTGAACGGTTTCGATGGTATAAAATTCATAATCAAGCGGTCGCGAGCGATCGGGTACTAGATGTAGTTCGGTACGTGCCGTATCTAGCTCAATACGATCTGTACGTTTACGGAACAGATTAATTAACGGTGTGCAGAACAAAGCAAACTGATCTGCGGTTGTCTGATTGATCAGCCAGCTATCAGGAATGCGGTTGAGTAGAATAACAATCTCAGCTTCATTACCGCTGACTTTACGTAAACCTGTGGCCAGACCTGTAGGTGTAAAAAAGTAAAATCTTTCCGGACAGCTGAAATATTCATGCAGCAGATTATGCCCGTGGAAAACATCCCAAGTAAGGGGGAGTAAACCCTGACCCGGTTCTAAACCTTCGTGTACAACTGCATCACGTACATTAATATCCAGTGAACCGCTAAATTGTCCGGGCTGACCGGCTATGGTTGCAACAGCACTGGTGTGCAGCAGTTCAAAAAGATGTGAAGCAATTCTTTCTTCTCCGCACAGATAAATAGGCAGCCGATCCAACCCTTGAATCTGATTAAAATTGATTTCACCAAAAGTATGCAGAGTTAGGCGTAAGGCTCCGGCAACTTTGGTATGTGCAGGTAAATAACGATTCAGTAAGGGCATATCAGGTGGTGCTGCCGTTAATCGGGCCTCAGTAATCTGTATTGGCCATAGAGTAACTTCCTGACTATTGCGGAATTCACAGACTGTATTCTCTCCAACTGGAATGCCGGCGCGGAAAGATGAATGTCTGGGTACCTTAAAACCATTTATGAAATCACCTTCCGTATGGCTAGGATGCAGTTGTGCTACGGCCATAGACGGTGTTGGTGTAACATAATTCGGATAAATGACTTCCAGAAGACGCTGTGTAAACCGGGGAAATTCCGCATCAATTTTTAACTGGGTACGGGCAGTCAGAAAACAGAAAGCTTCGATCATCCTTTCTACATAAGGATCAGCGATATCTATACCCTGCATACCCAGACGTTTGGCAATTTTGGGGTGCTGGCGTGAAAATTCAGCTGCCATTTCACGCATGTAGGTAAGTTCTTTATTGTAGTAATCGAGTAATAATGGATCCATGATTGTCTGTCAGATGATACTAATCCTGTTGGTTTCTAGATCAAAAGCGCTTTGCACAATGAATGATGTCGGATATGGTTCAGTCAGAATCCGGCCGCGTATTTCAAACAACAGAACGTTATAGTTCAGTTTTGTTTCATCTTTCATAAGTGGTGCAACACCTAATGAAGATGCCTCCAGCCTGGGTTCGAAACGCAGGATTGCCCGGCGAATAGCTTTTTCAATATCTGCCCATTTGCGTTCATGCATATACTGACCGGCGATAGGCGGAACACCATAATTCACTACTGATGAGGCAACCTGCGGGTATTTCCCCACATCTATTTCATCTTCCAGATTTGTGGTGTTGAGCAGGAGCATCAGATCACGCTGAACAATTTCACGTAACCGGCTGGCAGAGACAGTATAGTTATCTGAAAGTTCAGTTTTGCGTCCCGGAGCATCATCGCGTAAACGATCAAATAATGTCGGTAACAGGTGTTCTCTGGGACGCAGTGGAGGAAATTGTTCAGCCATTTATTGCTTCTTTATTATCTGCAAATGTACATGAAGTCATTTCTAAGATACCGATATCATTTTGATCTGTTTGCCAGGTTTTTTGTCCCAGGGCACGTACTGATGTTTGTCCGTGCTCTTGCCAGATTGTTTCCCTGCATAACATTAATGACTCACCTGCCGATTCAGATCCGCAGCAGCGTGCAAGCAGGAAAGCGTGGTGTTCTGATCCGTCTTTCAGTGTTATCAGTGCCGGTTTCCAGAGTAAATCGAGAATAGTTTTAGGTTGTTCAGAAGAAATAGCACTTAGTTGTTCAAAAGGCAGCCATGTATAGATACCACCCATTACCAGTTCAATAGTAGGACCCAACCATGTGTCACTGTCTGCAATCCATGCAAATTCACCGCCCGGTTCAATAACACCGGAAGCATCTTTACTTGATCCCAGTGCTCCTTCTCTGATTTCATCAGCTTTTTCTTCATTCCCTGACTGATTCAGGGCAATTGCGTCAAGTAACTGATCCACCCATGCTGGCGGTGGCTGAATAAATCCCGGACGTTTGCGACCGGCAAAACATTCTTTCCGATAGATTTCACAGGTAATCAGTCCTCTGTAAGCATGTGCTTCCTGTTCAAATCCGGATTGCATTTGCGCGCAAACCTGCAGTTGTTTCAATGCTCGCTGCCAGTCACCCAGAAGGCATAATAACTGAAATAGCAGCCAGCGCTGAGCAGGGTCTGTCGGGCTGACTTTGATCTGTTGTTCAGCTTCCTGAATCAGCGTAGTGATTGACCGGTCTGCCATCCATTGTTGTAGCGTCGATGGATTATCATGATTACTGCTGGTGATTGTCATCGGTAGAATCCTTTTGATAATTATTAGAAAATTGAGTCATACGGTAATGACTGTCCACACTTACAGTATGATGGTCTTTTCTGGTCAGTGCTGGCGGCATATGAGTATGACCGGTATGTTGTTGCCAGCCTGGTGCAAACAGGCGTAAGACTTCTGGTATTTCTTCAATGTGAAAGAGTTCTGCCTCTCTCAGACTATCCAGTCCGTTAAAAATATCATCTATATTTAACGGCCCGGAAACTATATCCTGTAACGTCATTAACGGATCAGTATTGCCAGACAGATCAGCTAGATTAATGGTGGACACTGAACTTGAAATATTGTTTTGCAACAGTCTTTTTTGCCAGACATAGTCATTATCGGATAATTGCGGTGTGTCCAGAGCATGACAATATTCCTGTAATAACTCATGAAAAATAGTTTCGGCCGGTGATTCTTCCTGAGATGAATCCTTGACTTTGAATGCCGTGCTTTCCAATAATTCATACGGCAGATTGGGTATGATCAGATCAAAAGGATTTTCTTCCGCATTTTCTTTTTGCTTTTGAGGATCAAACCAAGTCAGCTCTAAAGGCATTATTTCTTTAGTTGACGGAATAATACTGGTTGTTTCAAACTCCGGTTTTGTATCTGTTTGTTCTTCAGGATTGATTTGCCAGATAGATAATCCCCATTCAAGCGTATCGCCATCATGCAGTTGAAACCAGTGATTTGATGTCAGGGTGATTTCGTTTACAGCGCAATGTACTTCTGAAGACTTGTTTAACAGCTGCCATCCGTTCTTTGAATATTGAAAGCATAACGCCAAATCTTCGTTTTCAGGAGCTTCCTCAACATGGAGCTCATATATCGCATTTTTCATAAAAAAAGCGAAATCTTTCAATTCATAGATTTCACCAATCTTGATCCCGCGAAGGTAGTCAAGACGTAATAACAGCGTACTGTTCATAACGCTTTCCCGACAATAACACGCCAAGTCCTCTTTGTCTGAATTATGGATTGATTAACATTTATTTCATAACTTTATAAGAAGTAATAAAATATTATCTTTAGCAAAGAAAAATAAATCTTTTTTTTGAAAAAAATGCACACACTTTATGCATATATCTGTTTATTATCTTATCTTTTAAATTGTTAAGCAAGATTTATTCTTGTATCCTATATATAAACATATTAAAATTAAATTAATTTAATATTTGTTAAATTATATTTATAATGTAGTGAAGATTAACTTTTATTAGAGATTTTACATGCATAAACAATTTGAATCGGGGAGTAGGTAAACCAGTATGGATATTTCGCGCCAGGCATTGTTTGGTAAACTGAACACAACACTTTTTCGCTCCATTGAATCAGCTACGACTTTTTGTAAGCTGCGCGGAAATCCCTATGTTGAACTGGTGCATTGGATACACCAGCTTATGCAATTAAATGATGGCGATATGATGCGAGTGTTGCGTCATTTTGACATTGATCTGGCACAAATTGAACAGGATATTTCCCGCAGTTTGCTACTGTTGCCATCGGGAGCAAGCTCTATAAGTGACTTTTCCCACTATATTGATCAGTCAATTGAACGTGCCTGGGTTTATGCCACATTAACATTTAATGATAACAAAATCCGCAGCGCCTGGTTACTTGCTGCTCTGGTGATGACTCCTGAGCTCAGGCGTGTACTGGTTGGCATTTCTACTGCATTTGCCAAAATTCCTCAGGAAGGACTGGCAGATATTTTACCCGGTGTTGTTGCCGGATCTCCGGAGTCTGCGGATCAAGCTTATGACAATTCTGGTTTTACTCCGGCCTCTCCTGGAGAGGCCAGTCAGTCATTAACCAGTACCGGTCAGGATGGCCAATCTGCTTTAACTCGTTACTGTGCGGATCTGACGGAGCAGGCAAAGCAGGGAAAAATAGATCCGGTGATTGGTCGTGAACACGAAATACGCACGATGATCGATATTCTGTTACGTCGCCGGCAGAATAATCCGCTGCTGACCGGAGAAGCCGGTGTTGGTAAAACAGCAGTGGTAGAAGGATTTGCTCTGGCTATTGCGCAAAAAGAGGTTCCGCCAAGTCTGGCTGAAGTACGCCTGCTGGCTCTGGATGTCGGCGCCCTGCTGGCTGGTGCCAGTATGAAAGGGGAGTTTGAGTCGCGGTTGAAATCCGTACTGGAAGAAGCGACCAATTCTGCTCAGCCGGTGATTCTGTTTGTCGATGAAGTGCATACTTTAGTCGGAGCCGGTGGTGCTTCAGGAACCGGAGATGCTGCCAATCTGCTTAAACCTGCGCTGGCCAGAGGAACGTTACGCACGATTGGAGCTACTACCTGGAGTGAATATAAACGACATATTGAAAAGGATCCGGCATTAACCCGGCGTTTTCAGGTTTTACAGGTTGCAGAACCGGAAGAAGTTGCAGCCATTGATATGGTGCGAGGTCTGGTTTCAACATTTGAAGCACACCACGGTGTTATTGTGCTTGAGGATGCAGTTCGTGCTGCTGTTAAGCTGTCTCACCGCTATATTCCTTCCCGGCAGCTACCGGACAAGGCAATAAGTCTTCTGGATACAGCCTGTGCCCGGGTTGCACTGTCTTTGCATACACCTCCCAGCAGGGTGCAGTATCTGAGACAGCAGTTAAAAGCAGCTCAGACAGAACATAAATTATTATCCAAACAGCAGCGTATAGGTGTTTATGCGGGCGATCTGAACGAGATCGAAGCCAGAATTTCAGCCTTATCTGAAGATTTAAAAACAGAAGAAGCACACTGGAAAGAAGAGCTGGAAGCAGTTGAAAAAATTCTTGCAGCACGTGAACGCTGTCAGAATAGTGACGAAGCGGATGCATTGTCTGAATTATCAGAGCTTGAATCAGTTTTGCGCCAGCATCAGGGCGATATGCCTTTGGTTTTTCCGGAAGTAAGTGAAACAGTGGTTGCAGCTATTGTTTCCGACTGGACCGGCATTCCGGTCGGACGCATGGTCAAAGATGAGGTAGGGGCAGTACTGAATCTGTCCGAACATCTGGGACAACGGGTAATCGGGCAAAACCAGGCACTGTTGCAGATCGGAGAGCGCATACAGACATCACGTTGCGGTTTAACTGATCCCAATAAACCGGTTGGTGTATTTTTGCTGGTCGGGCCTTCTGGTGTAGGTAAGACAGAAACTGCTCTTGCACTGGCAGAGGCTATGTATGGTGGTGAACAGAATCTCATTACAATCAATATGAGTGAATTTCAGGAGGCGCATACCGTATCAACACTGAAGGGCGCGCCTCCGGGTTATGTTGGGTATGGCGAAGGTGGTGTTCTGACAGAAGCGGTACGTCGTCGGCCTTATAGCGTGGTATTGCTGGATGAAATAGAAAAAGCACATCACGATGTTCATGAAATTTTTTATCAGGTATTTGATAAAGGCATGATGGAAGATGGCGAAGGGTTAAATATTGACTTTAAAAATACCGTTATCTTGCTAACTAGCAACGTTGGTTCCGATCTGGTTTCTCAGCTTTACGACGATCCTGCTCTTGCTCCTGACTGGCGTACTTTGAAAGAAGTACTGATGCCTGAATTGCGCAAACATTTCCCTGCAGCATTTATAGGTCGTCTGACAGTTATACCTTATCTGCCTCTGGCTGATGAAGCGCTGGGCAGTATTGCCAGAATGCATCTGGATCGTATTGTACAGCGGATGCAGGAACAGCACGGTATTGCATTACATTATGACGAAGCACTGGTCAGCCATATCATTCAACATTGTCCGATGCATGAAACGGGCGCACGGTTACTGATTGGCTATATTGAACAGCATATTCTGCCGGCATTGTCGCGTTATTGGTTGCAGGCGTTGTCCGAAAAGAATGTTCTGGAATGCATTGATATCAGCATTGATCCGAACCGTAGTGAAGATCCTATTGTTTTTCAGGCACGGTTGGCTGGTGAAATGTCTACAAAGTAGCAAACTAAATGGCCGGTTAAGACCGGGATTATTTGATAATAGTAAAGGAAGCAAATATGGCGGTATTTAACAACAGCGCCCAGAAATTTATTCAGCGCAATCGTGCGCCAAGGGTGCAAATTGAGTATGACGTTGAAATTTACGGTTCCGAGAAAAAAATCGAGCTGCCATTTGTCATGGCTGTGCTGGCAGACTTGTCCGGTAAACCGGCAGAAGAATTGCCACCAGTTGCAGAGCGCAAATTTCTGACCATTGATATCGATAATTTCGATGAACGAATGAAAGCCATTCAGCCACGTGTGGCATTTGCCGTACCAAATACCTTATCAGGTGACGGACAGCTTATGGTTGATATCACTTTTGAGAGTATGGAAGATTTCTCACCGGCACGCGTGGCACAAAAAGTTGATGCTCTGAAACAATTACTGGATGCCCGTACTCAGCTGGCTAACCTGCAAACCTATATGGATGGCAAATCCGGTGCTGAGAATTTAGTTAACCGGCTGCTACAGGATCCGGGTTTGTTGCAGGCACTGGCCAAAGCACCTAAACCACAGTCAGCAACTGAAGAAAAAACCGGGGCATCTGCACCTGCGGATAGCAAGTAATAACCCGCGCTCAGAGTCTATTTGTAAGTATTGAGGAGTATTTATGGCTACACAGTCAAAACAGCAATCCGATGTCGCAGTGGCAGAACGCCCGGTTGCGCAATCCGAATTCAGCAATTTACTAACCAAAGAATTTAAACCTAAAACAGATCAGGCAGCCAAAGCTGTTGAACAGGCAGTTAAAACTTTAGCAGAACAGGCACTGTCTCATTCAGTAACCATCAGTGACGATGCTTATAAAAGTATTGAAGCTATTATTGCTGAAATTGATCATAAGCTTTCCGAACAGATCAATCTGATTCTACATCATGAATCTTTCCAGAAACTGGAGTCATCATGGCGCGGTTTGTTTCATCTGGTATCCAATACTGAGGTAGATGAACATTTGAAAATTCGTTTCATGAATCTGTCTAAAGATGATTTGCGCCGCAGCATGAAACGTTTTAAAGGCATTGCATGGGATCAGAGTCCTTTATTCAAACAGATTTATGAAGAAGAATATGGTCAGCTTGGTGGTGAACCTTATGGCTGTATGATTGCTGATTATTATTTTGATCACACACCACCGGATGTGGATCTGCTTGGTTCAGTTGCCAAAGTAGCAGCTGCTTCACATATGCCGTTTATTGCCGGTGCGTCACCAGCTGTACTGCAAATGGATTCCTGGCAGGAATTGGCTAATCCGCGCGATTTAACCAAAATTGTTACCCAGAATCTGGAATACGCTCCGTGGAACTCGCTGCGTGCCAGTGAAGATTCACGTTATCTTGGTTTGGCTATGCCTCGTTTCCTTGCGCGTTTACCATATGGCATTAAAACCAATCCGGTAGATGAATTTGATTTTGAAGAAGATACAGACGGATCAGATCATCGCAAATATGTATGGAGTAATGCCGCTTACGCCATGGGTGTTAACATTAACCGTTCATTTAAACACTTTGGCTGGTGTACCATGATTCGCGGCGTTGAGTCAGGTGGTACCGTTGAAAATCTGCCATGTCATACTTTCCCGACTGATGACGGTGGTGTGGATATGAAGTGCCCGACCGAAATCGCCATTTCTGACCGTCGTGAAGCAGAGTTATCAAAGAATGGTTTTATTCCGCTGATTCATCGCAAGAATACAGACTACGCAGCATTTATAGGTGCGCAATCTCTGCAAAAACCTCAGGAATATTATGATCCGGACGCTACAGCCAATGCTAATTTGTCTGCACGTTTACCTTATCTGTTTGCGTGCTCACGTTTTGCGCATTTTCTGAAATGTATCGTACGCGACAAAATTGGTTCATTCAAAGAGCGTGAAGATATGCAGCGCTGGCTGAATGAATGGATTATGAATTATGTCGACGCAGATCCGGTGAATTCATCACAGGAAACTAAAGCGCGCCGTCCGCTGGCTGCTGCAGAAGTAGTAGTGGAAGAAGTTGAAGGCAATCCGGGATACTACGATGCCAAATTCTTCCTGCGTCCGCATTTCCAGCTTGAAGGACTGACCGGCTCTCTGCGTCTGGTTACCAAGCTGCCATCTGTGAAAAAAGAAAATGCATAAACAGTAACATCATAGAATGAATTTCGGATTGCAATATTGTATGGCCATATTGTATTGCCCGAATATGTAGTAGGTAATTTTAACTTTAAAAAGGAAGCTAATAATGGCTCATGATATATTTTTAAAAATTGATGGTATTGAAGGTGAAGCATTAGATGACAAACATAAAAATGAAATCGAAGTGCTGAACTGGACATGGACAGTTCACCAGGAGTCTTCAATGCATACTGGTAGCGGTCTGGGTTCTGGCAAGGTTACAGTAAATGATCTTGAATTTGAACACTACATCGACCGTGCAAGCCCGAACCTGTTCAAGTACTGTACTACAGGTAAACACATTGCCAATGCTGTTTTGACAATGCGTAAACCAGGTGGTACTCCTCTGGAATATTTGAAATACACTTTCAAGGATTTAATTGTATCTCGAGTAATGCCTAGTGGTAGTCGTGACGGTGAAATGGCTCCACGTGAATTCGTTAGTTTATCATTCACTTCCATCGTGCAGGAATATGTTGTTCAGAATCAGCAGGGTGGCAGCGGTGGTACTGTTACTGCAGGTTACGACTTCAAAGCAAACAAAGACGCAGCTTAAACCTGAGTATACCGGTACCAGCCAGTTTGAATTGGTTGGTGCCGGTATTTGGTGTGTTGCACAGGACGACGTATGGTTACATATGTAAATACTTTTCTTCATCGGAGCATTGTGCTTATTTTCTTGTCGATGACCTTGCTGACAGGTCTTATCGGCTGTACCAGCACAAGACCATCGATTAAGGAGCAAACCAGTATTGATTTGCGCATTGAAGCTGCGGAAAACGTCAATCCTGATGAAAAAGGTCGCGCTGCACCTATACAGGTGCGAATTTACGAATTAAAGAATGATAACGCTTTTACTTCAGCAGATTTTTACTCATTACAGGATAATGATAAATCAATACTTGGTGGTGATCTGCTGGTAAGTGATGAATTTATTCTGCGTCCGGGGGAAGTTAAAACCATTCGCCGCAGAACAAATCCAGAAACTACAGTGATCGGCGTACTGGCCGGTTATCGCGGACTGGCTCAATCACAATGGCGTGAAACTTACCACCTTGCTGAAGCTCCGTATGCCAGATGGTATAGGGAGTGGTGGCCGCTGAAAAAAGTAAAGCTGGATATTAACATTGGGCAGAGGGCCGTTGTGGTCACTGAACTGGATTAAAGCAGAGGAATTTCTCTAAATGAGTTGGTACAACCGAGTGGTCTGGAGCGAAGGACAATTTCTGCTGCCGCAGATTTTCCAGCAACAGGAACGTTATCTGGAACATTTTGCACATCGTCGTAGTGCGCCGTTGTCGCCGTTCTTCTGGGGATTCTCCCGTTATGACATCGATCACGAAGCATTAAATCTGGGAAAACTGGTACTTAAAGATGTTGCCGGTGTATTTGCGGACGGCACACCCTTTGAAGCACCTGGAAATACACCATTGCCGCCGCCGCTGACAATTCAGCCGGAACATCTTGATCAGATTATTTATCTGGCTTTGCCGATTCGTACGCCAAACGGAGAAGAAACCAGTTTTGAAGATAATCCTGAATCATTGGCCCGTTATGCAGTATTTGAAAGCGATGTCCGGGATGCCAATTCAATCGGACTGGGTGCAAAAACTGTACAATTAAGTAATTTGCGCTTACGGTTAATGCCTAAAAAAGCACTGACGGATGCATGGATTGGTCTGCCGATAGCACGGATAAGCACATTGCGTTCAGACGGTGGCGTAGAGATTGACAGTACTGTCATTCCGCCGGTGACTCAGTATACAGCCAATACTTTATTACAGACCTGGTTATCACAGATTCATGATCTGACACATCTGCGTGCTGATTCTCTGGCAGAAAGGCTCACTGGCGGTCATGGTAAAGGTGCGGAAGCAGCAGAAGTATCAGATTATTTACTATTACAAATTCTGAACCGATATGAACCATTGCTCTTTCATATACTCAAAGTAGGGGCAACATCGCCAGAGTTTATTTATCGACAGTTACTTAGTATGGCTGGTGAATTGTCCACATTTGTCCGGCCCCATACCCGGCGTCCGGTAGAACATCCGCCTTATCTGCATGAAGCACCTTATTATTGTCTGAAACCTGTTGTAGATGATGTACAGCATTTACTCAATGCCGTTTTAATTCGCAGTGCACAGCATATTCGTTTGGAAGATGCGGCTTATGGCGTCAAGAATGCTGTAGTAGAACCAACCGAACTGCGAGGCTTTGGTTCAATGGTACTGGCTGTTAAAGCGCAGATACCGCCGGATATACTTGTTCATCAGTTTTCTGCTCAAACTAAAATCGGACCTTCCGATCGTTTACCGGAATTAATTCGTTCTCACTTACCGGGCATGGTATTACAGGCACTGCCGGTACCACCCCGTCAGATTCCGTTTAATGCAGGATATGTCTATTTTGAATTATTGCGTGAAGGTCCGTTATGGGAGCACATCGCACATTATGGCGGATTGGCCATGCATATTGCCGGTGACTTTCCAGGCTTGCTGATTGAACTTTGGGGAGTACGTGATCAATGAATGAATTCGATAGTATTCTCGGTGATTCAGGTACCACGGGGCAACAAACAATTGCATCCTCTGCTTCAGAATCATTATCGAAGCAAAACGGATATGAGTTTGATCAGCATAGCGAAGCACCGTGGTTTAGTGATCAGCATACAAAGAAAATCATGGCTAATATTGATGCCGGTCCGGACAGTAAACAACGACTGGCAGATATTGAAGCTGCTGATAATCCATTGCTTGAAGCCGCACAGCCATTATTGCTGACACTGGCAAACATGCCAACACAACTTGATTCTTATGATAATGGTATTGAGAGCTTGCGCGAATTGCTTATACGCGAAGTTCATATTTATCAAACATTGTGTGATCAGGCAAATTTGCGCCGTGAACATGTACTGGCAGTACGTTATTGTTTGTGTACAGCACTGGATGAGGCTGCAAACAAAACCTCCTGGGGTGGTGGCGGCGCATGGGCACGGAAAAGTCTGCTGATTGTTTTTCATAACGAGAGCTATGGCGGCGAGAAAATATTTTTACTTATCGGTCGTCTTTCACCTAATCCTCAGGAATATGGTGATGTACTTGAAGTAATTTACCGAATCCTGAGCTTAGGCTTTGAAGGCCGGTACAGTGTACGGCCGGATGGCCGGAAACAACTTGACCTGATCCGTCAGCAATTGCTATCCATTATCAGCAGCGGACGAGATCCGGTTGCCCGGGATTTGTCGCCGCACTGGCTGGCTGACGCTGCAGGCAGACTCCGCCGGCTGCACTGGATACCAGTTTGGGCAAGTGCAGCATTTTTTACCTGTTTTTTACTGGTTATTTTTGTTTGGTTCAAATTTCAGATTGTTGGTACTGATACAAAATTGCAGCAACGGATTGCGGCTATAGGTAAAGCTGTACCTCCGCCGGCTGTTACCACTACCGGTGTGTTGCGTCTCAAATCATTATTGAAAGATGAAATTGAGCGCGGGGTCGTTAGTGTTAATGAAAATGCCCAGCAAAGCCAGGTGACTTTCCTTGGAGATTTTATGTTTGTGCCGGGTAAAAAAACGGTTAATCCAAAGATAATGCCTGTACTGGATAAGGTTGCCAGTGAAATAAACAAAGTATCCGGTACAGTTATGGTAACAGGACATACCGATAACCAGCCTATTCATACTGCTGAATTTCCCTCTAACCAGGTTTTATCTGAAAAAAGGGCTGCTGAAGTCGCTTCCTTGTTAACAGAGAAAGGTGTGGCTGCATCACGGTTGAAAATTATTGGTTTAGGTGACACCGCGCCGGTAGACGACAACAATACAGCGCAAGGCAGAGCAAAAAATCGCCGTGTAGATATTGTTGTAACGGAATGAAATAGTGATAAATTCTGATATCGCTGTGTATGGCATTAAGGTATCAATTATGAGGCGTGTCAAAATTTTTGTTGGTGCAAGTCCGATTGGAGAGCAGAAGACTTTGGCTTATCCCATGAAAAGGTGTGATGATGAAAATGTTGAATAATATATTGAAACATTTTTTATGCATTTCGCTGGGCTTAAGTAGTTTTATTTGTTTGGCATCAGATATGAATGCTGATGAACGTGCTTTTATTGAATTCATTAAGCAGCAACTTTCTGTACAGGTATCTGTGCAGCGAATTCCTGCTGAACAGATACATACTATTGTCAGTCGTAATCTAGATCTGCGGATGGAGAAATTGCTAACCAAAGTGGATGGTATTAACCTACATACTAGGTCTGTAGACAGTACCGTTACGCCAATTCAGCTGGCTCTTCTAGAACTCATCTATCCGGATGAAGCAACGGCAGTGCAAGCTTTACGACAGCTGGGAAAAAAACGTTATTTCCAGCATAGCAAAATACTAATACCGTTTTCCATAGTTCAAATAGGTCATCGGTTGCTAATCGTATTTACTGAAAATGCAGGAAATAGCAGTGCGATAGCAGTTATAGAAAAATTCCCTACAGAGGGGTTATATCCTCGGGAAACTTTATTAAATATCCAGCAAAATAGATAGCAAAAGCAAATAACATGCAAAAAATTCTAGATTTTCTTTTTTCACGTCGCATGCTGGCGATTCTCGGTATTATCATTTTGGCACTGGTCATATGGTTTGTCGGGCCATTGTTAGCATTTGGAGAATTTCATCCGTTTGCATCCATACCTATGCGCGTGATCACAATTCTGCTTCTGTTTGGATTATTGTTTCTCTGGTTTAAGAACTGGTCACTTTCAATTATCTGGGTTGCAGCAATATGTGTATTAATCTGGCAAGCCGCACCACAGCTGGCATATGGTAAGACTCATCCTTTTGCTCCGGCCTGGGTTCGTGCTGTGCTGATCGGTCTTGTCTTGTTCTGTTATGCCCTTTATGGTTTATACCGTCTCTGGCAGGCATTGCGGGTAGACGAACAATTACTGCAAAAAATTCTTCGTCCGCGTAAAGAAAAATCTGCTGTTGCAGAATCGCGCGAGGATCAGCGGGCTGTTACCAGTATTGTTACCCGTGCCATTGAGCAGTTAAAACAGATGAGAATTGGTAAACCGGGAATCGGTTTTCGCCGTCTTTTCGAAGGTAAACGTTATCTGTATGAATTGCCATGGTATATGATTATTGGCGCACCGGGTGACGGTAAGACCACTGCATTGCTTAACGCAGGTCTGCAATTTCCTTTAGCAGAACAAATGGGGCAGTCGGCGGAAGCAATCGCTATTCCCGGCAAAGGAGGAACCCTGCATTGCGACTGGTGGTTTACCAATGAAGCAGTATTAATTGATACTGCTGGCCGGTACGTTCGCCAGGATGACGGAGATTCAGCAGAAAATGCGTCCCGTAATGCCGGAGAGTGGCGCGGCTTTCTTGGTTTATTACGTAAATATCGGCCGCGTGCACCTATTAATGGTGTGTTACTAACCATCAATGCAGCTGATCTGGCGGGTAAAACCGAGGCCGAACGTATTACAGCGGCAGCGGCATTAAGAGCACGGTTGGCGGAGCTGCGCACAGAGCTTGGCATTCGTTTTCCGGTATATCTTATGGTTACCAAAATGGATTTGCTGCCAGGGTTTACCGATTACTTCAATTCACTGACGACAGAAGGCCGTGCTCAGATATGGGGCTTTACGCTTCCGTACGATCAGAAACAGCAGAAAAACAGTCGTGATCAGTTACGTCCGAGCTGTGAAAATGAGCTGAAACTGCTGGCAAAACGTCTGGATCAGGGCATAGATAACCGTTTGCAGGAAGAATATGATGTGCAGCGGCGCTGTAATCTTTATGCGCTGCCTCAGGAATTTGCAGCACTGTCTGAACCATTACTGGATATTATTGAGCGCGTATTTCTTGATTCTAAATTTGATTCTACCCAGCTACACAATACGCTCCGTGGTGTTTACTTCACAAGTGCCGCACAGGCACCAGCCAATGCTAATGCCGATCGTCAATCACCATTACAACGTTTATGGCGTGCTATAAAACGTGATCCGGCACTCACAGAAAAAAATAGCCTTTACGCTAATACAGTAACACCTACCGGCAGTCGGAGCTATTTTCTGCATGATTTACTGACTAAACTGGTATTTCAGGAACCTAATCTGGTGCAGCCGAACCTGCAATGGGAAATGCGTTACCGGGTGATGCGTTTTGCCGGGCATACACTAGTACTGATTATTTTTCTTTGGCTGGTTCAGGGTATGTATACCAGTTATGGTAAAAATACTAGCTACCTGTCTGCAATCAGTTCTAAAACGACAGTACTGGCGGAAAAAGTTCGTGCCTATGCGCGAAAACCAACTGCTGAAGCTGTACCGGATATATTGAATTCAGCCCGGGAACTGGCTGCTTATCCTGGGCTTGATCCGGATAAACCGCCAACCAGTTACCGTTATGGTTTGTATAGCGTGCCTCCGGTTATTAAGAGTGCTGCAGCCACTTATGATCAACTGCTTGATCAATTATTACTGCCACCTATTGTCCGTGGTGTGGAAAGTACATTATCTAATGCAATTGTACAGAAAGATGCTAAAGAAACCTATGATGCCTTGCGTGTCTATCTGTTACTGAATTTGGATACTGAACATCAGGATAAATTTAATGCTAATGAAATTCAGGCATGGGTACTGAAGAAATGGGAACAAAACGACACTGCTGCTGTGTTTGGCGGTAGTGCCAGTATTTACGAACATCTGGGTGCATTATTTGATGGCAGCCGTGTAGTACATTCTCCATTTGCCAAAAACGACGCGTTGATTCGCAGCGCGCGGGAACTGCTGGAGGGTAGTTCCAGCACTGAACGTATCTATGATCGGGCCAAAGTTACCATGACTGATGAGGCTCCGGAGGATTTTACTATTGTCCGGGCTGTTGGTGCTGATGCGGGTACTGTTTTTATTCGTGCCAGCGGCACTCCTCTGGATCAGGGCATTCCGGGGCTTTTTACTGTTCAGGGATATCGTGAATTATTTGATAAACGTATCTCTGAATTTGTCGCAGCCGCCTATGCAGATGATGAATGGGTTATGGGAAGAGAGACAACTGCTTCTCAAAAAAAAACTGCTGAGCGTGCGCAACAGCTGGCACGGAGGGTTAACGGAGATGAAGATCCTTTAATTAAAGAAGTACGACGCCTTTACTTGACGGAATACACCTCACGCTGGCAGACTTTTCTTGAAGATATTCATAGCGTGAACAGTACTGGTGCGGACAACAGCACCAGCCTAGCTTTTGATTTGCAAACCCTGCGTACATTTGCAGCGCCAGATTCGCCATTGATGCGTTTGTCCAAAGCAGTTGTTGAGCAGACAACCTTAGTACCACCTATAGACATTAAATCCAATCAGAAAATTCTGGCTGAGCGGGCAGAACAACGATTGTCAGGTAATGCACGCGAGGCAGTGCAGACAGCTAAATTATTGAAAAATGTACAGCCCAATGAACAACTGGAAAAGACACTGGTTGATAGCCGTTTTGCAGCTTTACGTGAAGTAGTCACCGGAGTGGCTGACATTCAGAATAATAGTGCCGGCAGCCGTCCGCAAAAACTGGATACCGTGCTCAGCCTGCTCAATGAGTATTACAATCAATTGATGATAGCGGACAATGCACTGGCAGCCAATACATTACCTCCGAAAATTGATGCCGCCGAAAAAATACGACTGGAAGCGGCTAAAATGCCGGCGCCTCTGAAAAATATTTTGCTTGATCTGACTACACAAGGCGCGCGTAAACTCAACCTTGCTTCCGGAGAAGTTCTTAGCCGGCAAATGGAAGCCATGATAGGTGGTAACTGTCGTAATGTAATTGATGGTCGTTATCCCTTTGTGGCCAGTAATCAGGAAGTGAGTGCCGACGACTTTAACCGTGTATTTGCCAGTGGGGGTTTGCTGGATGATTTTTTCAACAAGCAACTGGCTTCACAGGTAGACATAACCACAAATCCATGGCGTTATAAACAAACTGAAGGTAATTCCACACCACTACCCGGACCAAATCTGGAGCCATTCCAGCAGGCTAAACGTATCCGCGAAGCTTTTTTTCAGGAGCCGGGTGCACGTAAAATGTCATGGTCTATGGATATTAAAGTGGTTGAACTCGATCCTACTATCACCGATCTGATCATTGATATTGACGGACAGTCTCAGCGCTATATGCATGGACCGGTACGGCCGCTTCATATTAACTGGCCTGGTCCGCGTAATGGATCAATGGCTGAAATCACTGCCAATCCGCGTATTCGTCAGGATAGCTCAACCATCATTACCAACGGTCCCTGGGCATTATTTCGTCTTCTTAATCAAGGCCGTGTCATCAGCAGCATGAGTGACAGTCGTCATTTAGTAGAATTTAGATTTGACGGACGTCGTGTTGTGCTCGAAGTAACTTCCAGTGTTGATTTCAATTTGCAAAATGTCAACAACCCATTGCATGGATTTACCTGTCCCCAGGGAGGAGTCACACCATGATAGGTATTCCGCGCGTTTCATCACCTGCAATATGGGGTAAATTACCAGACCGCGGTGATTATGTGCGTTATCAGGTGCGTAGTCATGAAGTTGAGGATTGGAGTGTATGGCTGAACAAACAGGAATGGTTGCATACTAAACAAACGTCTTCTGAAGAGGATAAACGGGCATGGTTGCGTCTGACTCCTGATTTCGGGCAGACCGGCATCACATTCCATGCCTTACCATGGAGTTTTGTGCTGGCGCCGGGTGTTTTACCGTTTTCGGGACGGAACTGGCTAATCGGCGTAGTAAGTCCGTCCGCAGACAGTATAGGCCGGTCCTATCCGCTAGTGATTTATCAGACAGTTAACCAGCATTGGCTGCAACGCTATCTGGATGCACCATTGGGCTGGCTCTACTGGCTGGCACAACTGGTTGCCGGCTACGTAACACCGGGAGGAAATAACAAAAAAGATCTTGCCGGACAGCTGGATAGACTATGGGAACTGCATAGCCCGAAATGGGGCGGCTGGTTTGCCCGGGCACAGATCGGTAATCAGACTGTCTGTCGTGAGTTAACCGGTCATCAGCATATAAGTAATGACAGATTACAGGGAGTACGCTCTTTACCATGGGCCAACTGGCCGGAGCTTGTATGGCAGCAGTCACCTACAGAAGGGTGGTTCTGGCAGCAGAATGAAAAGGGTGAGTTTTTAGATGCCAGATGTCTGGGTTCAGCGCTTTGGAAGGAATGAAGTTGGCAGCTAAATCAGCAAAATTCCGTTTACTGACACAGGGAGAAATTGCAATGACGATAAAGTTATTTAAAACACAGCAATCACTATAACTTCAGTAAAGACTCATATGAGTAATTATCAGCCGTATTAGTATGAAGATACCGCTGTTACACCAAATAGTGAGGTATATTTTCCAGAAAAGTAATGTTTAATAATATTTTTATATTGCTGAAAGTAGCAATAATATTCTTAGGTTTATGCATGAAATGATTTATATATTGGCAATACTAAATGGAAATGTCTGTTAAATTAAGAATTTCTTTTATTTGGAAGACAAAGTATGCGTATACATTAGAATTGTGAAGTATTTCTGTCTGCATATAAATATGGGACAACAGGCTGCAATTCATTCTGATTATTTTATTTTAAAAAGTATGCATATAATTTTGTAAAAATTATATATAATAATGTTTTATTAAGTTAAGAGCAAAAGGAATCTGATTTTTTATTATCTGTGTTGAAGATTGCTTTTATTCTTGTATGGTCAATTTGGCACCAGATTTGATCTGAAAATGTTAATCAACTTTGTTTGGAACGTAGCTATGCGCACTTATTTAACCGGAGCAACCCATTTGATATTTTTAATGTAGAAACATTTTACAGAGTAGTTTTTCTATTAAGAATATTTTAAGCATGAACTTTTAAAAACATTCATAATTTTCTGTAATGACTAAAGAAAGATTATTTCAGAAAATTAATTAATATTGTTTTTGATTATTGGTTGATACCTTAGTAGTAAATAAGAAGCAATTTTTATTAATCAGGCCAGAAACTGTGCAGAGGTTGTGCAGCATTATTATATCGGACAGGATTATCTGTCTGCTAATAGAGTAACCAATACTGAAACATACGCCAGTGCGGTCAGTATAACTGCATACAGCACAATAACGATGGGGAAAGATTATGAGCTTTAAAGCAGATCCGGATAAACTGAATCTTCCGGGAAATTCATCTTTACAGACACCGGGTTTTGTTGGCGGACAGAGTGCAACGCCAGATGTCGGAGAGCTGGTTCAGGCCGGTACAGAACAGCTTGCCGGGCAATTGGCGGATAAAGCCAATGCAGCAATCAGTCAGGTACAAAATATTGTCAGTACGGCAAAAGATACTATTGATGCAATAGGAAATGTGGCAGATCCGTCTGCACTTATGAAAGCTGCTCAGGCTGCAGCCGGCGGTGCGGCCGCTCCATTGAAGAACATGCTTGATAATATGCCAACTGATGCTCAGGATATTACAGATGCGATTACCGGTGCACTCAGTGGTGCAGGAACACGAACAGTTACCGTCAGTGGTGCCGCTGTACCGGAGGGAATGCTCACTTTTACCAGTATGTGCGGGCAGGAAACCCTGAGTGAACTCTTTAGCTACACTATTCAGCTGAAAACCCCTGATAAACTGAATATTGGTTATTTTGCACCCAGTTCCAACCTTCCGTTAAAACCAATGGTTGGTAAAGACCTTACTGTTGCAATTGAACTTGAAGGCGGAGATAAGCGTTATATCAGTGGTTTGGTTACAGCTGCCCGGGTGGTTGGTCATCAGGGCCGGGGAGTTGTATATGAATTGCGTCTGGAACCATGGCTGGAATTGGCTACTCGTACCAGTGATTACAAAATCTTTCAGGATAAAAGCGTTGTCGATATTCTTGATGAAGTATTAGGAGAATATCCGTTTGAAATGGAAAAACGTCTCACGGAAACATATCCTAAACGCAATTTTCAGGTTCAGTACGGTGAAACCGATTATGATTTCCTGCAGCGTTTAATGCAGGAATTCGGCATCTATTATTTCTTTGAGCATAGCGAGGGTAGTCATAAGCTCGTGCTAGTTGATGCTATAGGTTCGCATAAACCTTGTCCGGGTTCCCCGTCAGTCAGTTTCCATCAACAGGGGCTGAAGCTGGATAAAGAATTTATTGACACCATTGCAGCTAAAGAGTCACTGCGAACTGGCAAATGGGTACTGGACGATTTTGATTTCAAAAAGCCCAAAGCCAAACTAACCAGCATAGTTGCCAAGCCTCGCGAAACTGGTCATCCCGATTATGAACATTATGAATGGCCGGGTGATTATTTTGATAAAAGTGAAGGTGAATTTCTCACCAAAGTACGCATGGAAGCACAAAAATCTCTGGGCAGCCGAGTTTATGGCAGCGGTACCATACGTACTCTGGTTACCGGCTGTACTTTTAATCTTGAAAACTGCCCGACAGTAGAGGCCAACCGTGAATATCTGATTATAGATTCTTCCTTTATGATCCAGGATAACGGTGAACACAGTAGTCAGGGTCAGGAATTTGTATACGGTACCAGCTTTGAGCTCTTGCCTACCAGCGAAGTTTTTCGTCCGCAGCGTACCATTAAAAAGCCACATACCCATGGTCCGCAAAGTGCCATTATTACCGGTCCTGCAGGTGAAGAAATCTGGACAGATAAATATGGCCGGGTAAAAGTACAATTTCTCTGGGATCGTTATGGCCAGTGGGATGAAAACAGTTCCTGCTGGATCCGCGTCAGCCAGCCATGGGCAGGGAAAGGTTTTGGTGGTATTCAGATTCCGCGTATCGGACAGGAAGTAATTGTAGATTTTAAAAACGGAGATCCCGATTTACCCATTATCACTGGCCGTGTTTACAATGCCGACACCATGCCGCCATGGGGATTACCAGGTAGTAAAACGCAAAGCGGTATGTTCAGTCACTCTATCGGTGGCGGACCGGCAAATGCAAATGCATTGCGCTTTGAAGATAAGCCCGGTCAGGAAGAACTCTGGCTGCACGCAGAAAAAGATCAGCGCATAGAAGTGAATAATGATGAAAGCCATTGGATAGGAAATGATCGTTCTAAAACAATCGATCATAATGAAACGATTAAAGTAGCCAATGATCGTGATACTAAAATTGGTAATAACTGTACAAGAGCCGTGAAAGCTAATGATGCTGTACTGGTCGGCGGAAATAAATCTACAAGTGTCGGTAATAATTATGTAATAGAAGCCGGTGAGTTAATACGATTATGCTGTGGGCAAACTATACTCGAACTTCATGCAAACGGACAATTTAATGTTACCTGTGTTAAGTTCAATATTACTGCCAGCGACAACGGACAAATCAATACTAAGGGAGGAGTGCTGGATTTAAATATGGAAGATGGTGCAGCTGCGGCAGAGGGGCCTGGTAGTAAAGAAGCAATTGATAATGCAGTTGCCAAATCCTTTCCGTCTAAATAATTAAAAGGACAGTTATATGCTATATAAAACAAACGACACCAAAATAGAAATTCCTAGTAATGATTTAAAAGATATAACTTTAAATATTCTTAAATTTAAAGATCTTGGTACATCACTGGTTATGAGCAGAAGCGAACTGGGTGAGGATGAAACCCTTGAGTCCAGTCTTGATGATCAGTTAAAGCGTTTGGAAAGCTCAGTAAAAGGATTAAAATTCCAGCAGAAAACCAAAACTGTTTTCGGAAAAAATCAGGATATTGAAGCGTTTGAATTACGCAACCAGTTTATCAAAGGGAACGAAAGAGTTTATCAGTATCAGCTGGTATGCCTTATTCCGGGCACTCGTACCATGTTTGCCATGAGTTATGTAAAAAATACCAGCCTCGGTGAAGAAGAGGCAGCACAATGGCAGATAATAAAACAAAACTTTGAATTTAACACCTGATGATTTAAATAAATTATCTGAAAAAACTGAATTTAATAAAGCAAAGTTTTTACATTAGCCAATAATAAACAAACGCTGAAATTTGAGCTTGATTGGTAGAGAGATTATCAAATGGGGGAAGCATACTGGGCAGCTCGTGAGGGAGACATCCTTTTACATACTTCATTACTGGCTGACATTGCAGGCGCTGCGGTTGAAATAGCCTGTTATGCGGCTATAGCGACTGCATGCATTGCCGCTGCAGCAGTAGCAATAGGCTTGTTTACTACAACCGGTGGCGCAGCAGCATTGGCATTAGGTGCAGTATTAGGAACTGCCAGTACATCAGCCTGTGTTGTAGGAACCATCGTAT